>CAJOKK010000021.1 GCA_905235165.1 uncultured Atopobiaceae bacterium
TGCGCAAATCTTCTGCGACGGTGAGGAGCGCAGGCGCGGCGGGAGCGAGGACTTGTCCGAGCGAGCGGAGCGAGCGAGTCCCGCAGCTGCCGCGCCTAAGCGACGAACGCCCTTGCCGCAGAGTTCGCGCGATGCCTTCCGTCCCGCGTCGCCCGTCCGGCATCAAAAGTGAAATGAGTCAAAAAGGACTACGGTAACTGACTCACTCGCCTACTTCAGGTGTAGGAAGGACTTTACGGTCGAGACGCGGCCGTAGAGGTGACGATGCAGGGAGGCAAAGAGCTTGTGACGCTTGGCACGCGAGATGGGCTTGCTGGAAAGCGCCTCCAGGATGACCTTCTCCTCGCAGGGCTCGAGGTGGATCGCCACGACCGCGTTCTCGTCCCAGTGCTCCCTTATTGTGCGGCCCAGGGCGTCCATGACCTCGTTGCACTCATCGATATCGAGCATGAGGGCGTCGTTGACCACGAAGCTACAGGTCCAAGACAGCATCGCGTGGGCGTAGCTGCCCAGTATGCCCAGCTTGGCATAGTCGTTCCATACCACCCGCAGGATGTTCACGTGCTCAAGCATGAGCTCTTTGGCGCTGACGTGGGCATCGCTCATGAGCGAGCCCTCGCGATTCACGCGATACTCGTAGAGGCGGTCGTCAATCACCGTCGTGCGATGCGAGCGCGCATAGAGGGCAAACTGAAAGACCTGGTCTTCTCCATAGCCAACCTCCTCGTCAAAGAGAAGGTTCTCGCGCTCAAAGATCTTGCGGGTCAGGGCGGTGCGCCAGGCAAAGGGCCTCGTGTCAGGCGAGAAGAGCAGCTCCTCGCAGGGGCCGCCGTAAGAAATGGCGTTCGTACAGAGCGTCTGCTCGAGCCAGTAGCTCGCGGCCTCACGCGGGAGGGCGTAGCCGCCATAGATGACGACCTCAGACTCGGAGGCATCAAAGACCTCTATGATGCGGCGGCAGGTTTGGGGAAGCAGGCGGTCATCGGAGTCGAGAAAGCAGATATAGTCGCCCTGCGCTGCCTTCATGCCCGTGTTGCGCGCAGAAGAGAGGCCGCCGTTGGGCTGGTCGATAACGTGGAGCCAGGGAACGTTCTCCTCCCAACGCGCAAGGATCTCGCGCGAGCCGTCCGTAGAGCCGTCGTTGACGCAAATTGCCTCAAAGTCGTGCTGGTCTTGGTTGAGCAGCGAGGTCAGGCACTCGTCCAGGTACTTCTCGACGTTGTACACCGGCACGACCACCGAAAGCCGCGGCCTCATGACAGGCTCCTCGAGAAGCGCTGGGCAAGCATCTTGGTCATGAGCGAAAGCCCTCCGAGCTGGCTGTAGTGCTTGAGGTTCTTGGCAAGCGAGCCGCCGCCATAGGAGTTGAAGGCCCGAGCGAAGCGGTCGGGCTCGTCAAGCAGATAGGTCAGGTCGGCGTACTTGTAGACACCCAAGATCTCCTGGTCAACGTAGCCCTTCTCGCGGTCGGCCAGCAGCTCCTCGCGGGCACGCACGAGAAACTCGGCGCGCAGGTCCTCAGAAAGGCGCTCGGCGTTCCACATGTAGCTGTCAAACTTCATGCGCGTCAGCACGCCGCGAAGCTCGCCCTGGAGCTCGGGGTGCTCGGCCAGGAAGCGCTCCATCTCGGCATACTCGTCGCACACGCAGTAGACCTTGCCGGGGTTGTTCACCGACGAGGCCTCGTTGTCCTGGCGATAGCTCAAGATGTCGGTGGCCACGAAGCTCACCCGTTTGCCCAGCGCGAAGACCTTGAAGCTAAAGCTCGCGTCCTGGTAGGAGGCACCGGGCGTCTCGAGAAAGCGAATCTTGTTGTCGTCGAGGAAGGCGCGGCGATAGAGCGCCGACCAGATGGACGGCTTCTGGTAGAAGATCGTCTTGTCGGGATCGGTCGCGGGACACATGGTGCGACCTGCCAGAGAAGGCGTCACCAGGTTGAAGGGCACACGGCGCTCCTCGGGGGTGGACCAATAGAGCCAGAAGCTGGCCTTGACGACATCGGCGTTCTCCTTGACGGCGATGTCGTGCAGAAGCTCCAGGGCATCAGGCTCGAAGAAGTCGTCAGACTCAAGGATGGCCACGTAGCTGCCGCGCGCCTCATCGAGCCCGCGGTTCATCGAGGCGCCGTAGCCGGAGTTGGGCTTGTCGATCACGCGAAAGCGATTGTCGCGCGCGAGGTAGCTCTCGATGATGTCGCGCGACCCGTCCGTGGAGCCGTCGTTGATGAGAATGGCCTCGAAGTCAGTGAAGCTCTGGGCAAGCAGGGAATCAAGGCACTCGGCAAGGTAGCGCTCGACATTGTAGATGGGAACCAAGACGCTGATGGCAGGCGTCTGGGCAGTAGTTTCAGACATGGACTTCCCCTCGAAGGTTGGGACAGTCTGAACATCGTAGCACGCAGGGGCGCGATGGTGCCAAAGCGAGAGGCCAAAGCGATGGCGACGCGGGGGCTAGCGGCGACGCCCGGCTCGCCTACTCGCGCGACCCGGACCGGCCACCACCCAGGCCAAGCAGGGTCTGAACGAGGTCAAGGGGCCCATAGCGCCACAGGCGCCAACGCAGGGCCGCAAGCTTGGCCTTGCGCCCGTCATAGCTGCCGGTAGCCAGCAGCGACAGCAGTCCCTGCACCGCACGAGGGGCCAGGATGCCTGCGCAGCGCGTGCGGTAGAGCTCAGCCAGGCGATTCAGGCTCTGCGTTCGCTCCTCTCCAGGGGCTTGGCGCAGGGCGGCATAGAGCACGTAGTCAACCGACCAGCTCACGAGCTCAGGACCCCAAGAGCGCAGGTAGCCCTTCTCGTCCCAGACGGCGAAGACGTGCTCGACCACGCTCACGTGGTCGGCAATGCGCTGGGACGAGCCCTGCCCGTGCTCGCCCATGAGCGAGCCCGCTCGGCCAAGCCGGTAGCGGTAGAGCTTGTTGGGAATCAAGGCAACCGAGGGGGCCGCAGGATAGAGCGAGAAGTGCCAAACCGTGTCTTCTCCATAGCGAATGTCCTCGTCAAAGAGGGGGCCGTCGACGCGAAGCCAGTCAAGGCGGACGGCAGTGCGCCAGGCAAAGGGGTTTGACGCCTCATCGGTGAGGATGCTCGGCGAGAAGGACTCGAACAGGGCCTCGCGCGGGCTGAGGCAGCGCTGCAGCCAAGGCGTGGGCTCGCCGTCAAAGCAGCTCGCACCAAAGGTGACCACGTCGGCGCCCGTTCGCTCGAAGGCCTCAAGCAGGCACTCGACGGCATCTGGCTCCAAGGCGTCATCGGAGTCGACGAAGAGGACGTAGCTGCCGCGAGCTCGCTCGATCCCGGCGTTTCTCGCCGAGGAGAGCCCGCCGTTGGGCTTGTGGACGACGCTGATGCGCCTGTCGCGGGTGGCCCAGGCGTCGAGAAGCGCGCCGCTCTCGTCGGTCGAGCCATCGTCCACGCAGATGAGCTCGATGTCGGCGCAGGTCTGCGCGAGCAAGGACTCGAGGCAGTCGTCAAGGTAGGTAGCGACGTTGTAGACGGGAACGACGATGGAGGCGACGCACATGGCTAGTAGGCCCCGCGTCCGTGCAGCATCGCCCACGCACGCTCACCCACGGCCGAAAGGCCGCGGCTCGAGATGTAGAAGGGCACCAAGAGGCGCTTCGAGACCGCCGGTGACCTGAGCTCGCCCTCTGAGCTGGCGGCCTTGGCCACCGCATCAAGGCAGTGCGCCGCCGAACCATGCAGCAGGGAGCGACCGCCATCCTCACCGAAATAGCCAACGAGCGTCTTCCAAAGCTCGCGGCACACGCGCTTCTGCTCCGCGAGGTCAAGGCGACCCGTGTCAAGCAAGAGCAGGTCGAGTGCCCAAAGGAGGAGGTCGGCATCGCAGCCGTGGTCAAGGTCGCGCCCACGCCACGACTCAAAGACCGACGACACCAGCGCCAGGTGCTTGTCGACCTTCTGCGAGAGGACCTCGTCAGACGCATTGTCTTTGTGGGAGGCGCTCTCGTCGCTCATGCGGTAGACATAGAGCTGCTCAGAGGTCGTGATGGCGCGATGGGCCAGCGCGTAGGCCACCATGAGGAAGTGCTCATCCTCGCCAAGCGAGAGGCGCTCGTCAAAGCGCAGGCCATTGAGGGCGAGGAAGTCGCGCATGAAGGCGACGCGAAAGGCATAGGGGTGCGTCGGCTCCTCAAAGATGAGCCGATGGGGGTTGTCCTCGATGATGGCGTTGCTGGGCTTGAGTCGATGCGAGAGCGTCAACGGGGCACGCTCCGGCGGGTCAATCCGAACGCCAAAGACCACGCAGTCCACCCCACCGTAGGACATGCGCTGGTCAATCGAGGCAAGGGCGCCAGGAACGAGCTCGTCATCCGCGTCAACAAAGAGCACCACGTCGCCGGTCACGGCAGCCAGGCCGGCATTTCTCGCCGACGAGACGCCGCCATTGGGCTTGGCGACCACGCGAATGCGAGGGTCCGAGGCCGAAAGCTTGCGCGCGACCTCGAGCGTCGCGTCACGAGAGCCGTCATCAACGATGATGACCTCAAGCTCGACACCCTCTTGCGAAAGCACCGAGGAAACGCAGGTTATAAGCACGTCCTGCGCATTGTAGGCAGGGATGACAATGGAGAATCGCATCGAGGCTACTTTCTCGAAAGCTTGTTGTGGACGGCGGCGGTCAGCAAGACGAGACCGCCGATCGCATAGGCGAAGCGCATTTTCTGCAAGGCGGACTCGCCGCGGAAGCGACGGCGCAGCTTCAGGTAGCGCTCGGGGTCATGCTGGATCGAGCGAAGGTTTCCCATGCGCCACAGATCCCAGGCACCCGAATCTAGGTCAAGGCGGCCGCTCTTCTCGAAATCGTGGTACTGCTTGGCGATCGATTGCAAAAAGGCGAGGCCCAGCTCATCGTCAAGACGATCGAGGTTCCACAGGTAAGCATTGAAACGCTGGACGAGCGACTCGTTCACCTGCTCATCGTGGCCTACCTCGTCCGCGCGAGCGTCGAGCCAGCGATCGATCTCGTCGAACTCGACCCCCACGGCGTCCGCCTTGCCCTTGCTGTGGATGGAGGAGGCGGCGTTGTCCTGTCGATACCTGATGATGGGTTGCTCGGTAAAGGCCGTGCGCTCGCTCGTGGCGAAGACCTTGAAGTTGAAGGAGGTGTCCTGATAGGCGGCACCGGGCGTCTCGAGGAAGCGAATGGCGTTGCGCTCGAGGTGCTCGCGACGATAGAGCGCACTCCAGATGGTGCTTCTGATGGAGTAGACGCGCATGTCAAGTCGGGTGTCGACCAGACCCTTGCAGAGGTCAGGTGACACCTCGTGCGCCTGGCGAGTAAGCTTTTCGTCGGTAGGCCACCAATAGATGAAGTCACCCTTCACGACGTCGGCCTGGTACTCGCGCGCAAGGCGAAGCAGCTCAGGCAGGGCACCCTCGACCATCTCGTCGTCGGACTCGACGATGCTCACGAACTCGCCGCGCGCCTCGTCCAAGCCACGATTGAGCGTGGCTCCATAGCCAGAGTTGTCCTTGTCAATGATGCGCACGCGGGCATCTTCGTCGGCAATGCGGCCCACGATCTCGCGTGAGCCATCCGTCGAACCGTCGTTCAAGACGATGACCTCGAGTCCATCGACCTCCTGCCCCAAGATGGAGCGAAGGCAGGACTCGACGAAGTGCTCGACGTTGTACACGGGAACAAGCACCGAGACGATCGGTGCCTCACAGAGCTCTTCTCTCATGAGCCTCCCCTAGTTGCTGAGGGAGTTGTAGGCTTCGCACACCCGATCGACGGGACCGAGCATGCGCTGCTCGCCCTTCTCGATCCACAGGACGCGCTGGCAGATGCGCTCAACGAGCTCGATCGAGTGGCTGACGAGAAGAACCGTCACGTTCTTGGACTCAACCAGCTCCTGGATGCGACGCTCGCACTTGCGCTGGAAGAGGAAGTCGCCAACCGACAGGGTCTCATCGACGATGAGGATGTCGGGCTCGGTGACGGTCGCGACGGCGAAGGCGATGCGCGCCACCATGCCGCTCGAGTAGTTCTTGAGCGGCATGTCCATGAACTCCTCCAGCTCGGCAAAGGCCACGATGTCATCGAAGTGCTCATCGATGAACTCCTTGCGATAGCCCAGAAGCGAGCCGTTGAGGTAGATGTTCTCGGCGGCCGTCAGCTCCATGTCGAAGCCGGCGCCCAACTCGATGAGGGGTGCGATGGTGCCGTGGACCTTGCAGCTGCCCTCGGATGCGTCGAGCACGCCCGCGATGATCTTGAGCATGGTCGACTTGCCCGAGCCGTTGGTGCCCACAAGGCCAAAGGCCTCACCACGACGAACGTCGAAGTTGATGTGGTTCAGGGCGCGGAACTCCTTGAAGCGAAGCTCGCCCCGAGCCAGGGCAATGGCATACTCCTTGAGGGAGTTGAACTGCTCGGAAGCCATGTTGAAGACCATGGAGACGTCACGTACGCTCACGACCACGTCGTCACCCGGAACGGTGGGAAGCTCCCCGCCCTCTTGGGCGGTTGGCATGAGGTTGGGCTGGAGCACCGTCACGTAGCGCTGGATGGTCATCTGCAGCTCGTTCTCATCGACAACGTCGAGATAGAGCGTGTAGCGACCAGGCTTGCGCGGGGTGAAGGTATAGGAGCTCTGGCGAGTGCGAGCGCCGGCACGAGCGAAGGTGGTCTCCCACTCCCCCTCATCCCAACTGTTGTTGCGACTCCAGCCAAAGTTGAACGTGAAGGACTCAATGGGGGCACCGAAGACGATTGCCGTCATGGTGAGCTCGTCGCCGAGGCACAACTCCTCGGCGGACACCTCCAGATAGGCGCCCCACTTACCCGAATTTGTAAGACGTTCAGTCACGTGAGCACCTCGCCCTTAGATAAAGAGGATGAATTTACGCTGGTTCTTCTTGAAGACGAGCACGCCCAGAAGAAGGGCGATAATCGCGCTGACACTGCAGCCGGCGACCGTGGTGAGCGTTGGGAACTGATGCCAGAGCATGACGTCACGAATAAAGGTGACGTAGTGATACATGGGATTGAAGAGCTCCAGGCGCACCATCCAGTCGGGAAGGATGGAGATGGAGTAGAAGAGAGGCGTCAGGTACATCCATGCGATGGTAACGACGCTCCACAGGTGAATGATGTCGCGGAAGAAGACGGCGGCCGTGGAGAGCATAAGGGCAAGGCCGACGCAGAAGACGCCAAGCAAGAGCACCGGAACGGGCAGAAGCAGGGCATGGTAGGTCGGAATCTCGTGGAAGCACAGCATGACGATGGCCACAGCCACGAGCGAGAACAAGTAGTTGAGCATCGCGAAGAGTACCTTCTGCACCGGGAAGACGAATCGGTTGATGCGCACCTTCTTGAGTAGGCTCGAGGCATCGACGATGGAGCACATTCCCTGGGCAGTAGCGTCGTTCATCAGCGTGAAGGCGGTGTTGCCCAAGATGAGGTACAGCGGATAGTTGCCGATGGACGGATCGCGCTGTGCCATGAGCTGCGAGAAAACGGCAGCCATGACCGCCATCATGAGCAACGGGTTAAGAACGCTCCAGGCAACGCCCAGTACGCTACGACGGTACTTGAGCTTGAAGTCGCGGGAGACTAACTCCTTGATGATATAGGCATCGCGCTGACGCGTGGGATACCAAGCGTCGCTGGCGTTTGTCGCGGTAGCCGCGTCCTTCTCCGCCTGTACGATATCGGTGGCCAATATTCCTCCTTGCGTCGATAAACACCCCAGAATCCTATCACACAGATGTGGAGTGCCCTTCCGTCCTAAGCGGCGGGAGGTAGCCAGTTGAGGACAAATTGTGGAGGAAAAAAACTCGATTGTCTTTGGGGAAGAGTTCCGTATACTAATCACTCGTGCACCACATTCCCCGGTGGCGCAGTGGTAGCGCGGTGGACTGTTAATCCATGTGTCGCAGGTTCGAATCCTGCCCGGGGAGCCAGATTATTATGAGGTCAGGAGTTCAGCTCCTGACCTTTTTTGTTAGGGAGAGCACATGGCAGAACGCAACGTCGCAACGGTCGACCCCACCGATGGCATTTGGAAGCGCTTCTTGTTACTGATCCCACTCGCTTTGGCGCTGGCGCTCTGCTCCTATCTCTACGCTCGCCCCAAGATGAGCACCTATACGGCACAGACCTTCTACCCATATAGTGAAGACGAGCTCTCGGCCAGCAATGTGGAGTTCTCAGATCCCGGAGTCGCACAGGTTCTCTCTGTCGAGACGACGCCCGGCTCCGAAGCCATCGTCTTCGGACCTCTTGCCAACGGGCACACCTACGCTTCGATACACGCGGGCGATCGGCAGGAGACCTGGTCGCTCGAGGTCCATGACGGGATCATCACCGAGCATGGCGTGAACTTTGACGGTTGGGAGGCAGTCGCACTGTCTCTGTACGTCTTCCTCGGGGCCTTGGCCCTGCTCTTCGCCAGCTGCCTCGTCAAGCTGTGGCGCACCTCCTGGTACGGATACACGATGGTCGCCTGCGGAGGCGGATTTCTCTTCTGCCTCTTCCAGCTCCTCTTCTTCGCTGCAGCAGGGCTTCTCAGCAACTACCCCGCCTTCCGCTACTTCCTCTCGGACGTGTCCAACATCGTGTCCTTCTTCTCCGCCTCGTCAATCTTTGTCGTTGTGCCTCTGGCCCTTCTGGTGTCGCTGAGCAACATCTCCCTCATTCGCCATGAGGGGCTTCGGCCTGTCAATCTCCTGGGCATCGCGGCAAGCGTCGTGTGGACCTTGGCATACGTCCTCTGGGTATTCCTGAATCCAGCTCAGCCGTCGTTTTTGATGGAACTCTTGGGAAAGCTCATCCCCCTGGCGATCGCCTACGGCGAGTGTCTGCTCTTTTCGACCATCATGTGCGCTTTTATCGCCTCACGACACGTGCCTAAGCGTCCCATGGATTACCTAGTGATCTTGGGATGCGGCATCCGCGATGACGGAACTCCCTGCCCGCTTTTGGCGGGACGTGTGGACAAGGCCCTGTCCTTTGACCAATCGCGCATTGCATTGGGAGATGCGCCGGCGACCTTCGTTCCGAGCGGTGGCCAAGGCGATGACGAGCCCATCAGCGAGGCCCAAAGCATGGGCAACTATCTTGAGGAGAAGGGCGTCGAACACGAGCGCATCGCGCTCGAGGACCGCTCCACCACCACGAGAGAGAACATGGCCTTCTCGCGCGAGGTAATCGAACGCCATGCGGGGCGAAGCACCGATGAGCTGCTTGTGGGCTTTTCCACCACCAACTACCACGTATTTCGTGGCTACGTCTGCGCCCATGAGGCAGGCATGGCCGTTGAGGGCATGGGCGCGAAGACCAAGTACTACTTCTGGCCCAATGCCTTCCTACGCGAGTTCGTCGGCCTTCTGGCTGCCCGTTGGCAGACCGTACTCTTAGGCTTTTTGCTTTCGTCAGCATCCTACTTCTTGGTGGTCTCGCTCCTCACGATCGCCTCGGAGTAGAAGAGGTGGAGAACCAAGACGCGGGGACACAAGATGGCGCGGGAGGCTCAAGTCCGCATTTCTAGCCCGCACCCCCGCACCGCCATTTTTGCCCCCAGGGGATGCTCCACCATTTTGTGACAATAACGGGCCCGAATTGTCACTATTTGGTAGGATGCCCCGTCGTGATACGAGAAAAGACCAGCCCGTAGGCTGGTCTTTCCAGAAGTGAGTTATAAGGTGTACGGAAACTGACTCGCGATCAGTACGCCTTAGGCCTCCGGGCCAGCAAGGCCATCGCGCAGGGTTGCCAGGCCGTCTTCGCTATCTGCAGACAGGTAGATGCGCATGCCATCACCGTCAGAATCCAGCATGAAGAAGTAGTCGCGGTACATGGTCTTATCGCCGGACTTGCTCTCAAAGTGCACGAAGGCTGCGGGCGTGGTACCGATGGTCGCATCGTCCACAGAACGCTTGATGTCGGTCTCGCCGGCCTTCTTCATGCTCTCCTCGACGGCATCGGCGTAAGCGGCACCCCACGACTTGGCATCGGTAATGCCATCAATATCGGTAACGCCTTTCGCGAGGATAACAGCGACCTTGGAATCGTCACCGTTGGCTACGCAGTAGTCAATCTCCTCATAGTCGTTCTCAGGCTGCATATCGGCCTTGGACATGCCGGCGGGAGTGCGGTAGGCAACCTTGAAGTGATCGTTGACGTAGCTCGGATCAGAATCGCTCGTCTGAGTGGTCTCGGTCTTCGTATTGCCGTCGGTGGTAGTGGTGGTCTTGGTAGTGGTCGTGGTATTACCATCTCCGTCGGTCACGCTCGTCTCTAGCGTGGAGGTCGACTCGCTGCTGTAGCTGCAAGCCGTAACAGACAGGGCAAGCATGCCAGCAAAGGCGAACACGAGGACGGGGCACTTGGTAAGGGACTTCATGAACATCTACCTTTCTCACGGGCGGCGAATTCCGATCGCGGCCTATCATTGATGGATTCTCTTCACTCAACTTGTAAAGAGCCTTTGTGCTGCACAAAGTGAGTTATACCCACGTGGTTCGGCTTAATTCACTCATTTTGAAATATATTTAATCGAGCTTCGAGCGAAATCGGATCAGCATGACGAGAGCTTGAGAAAGGTCCGTGACGCCGCCTACCAACGTGCCAAAGACGGCCTTCACGATCTTTGATGACAATCAACAGAAAGGGGCACCCGCGCAAACGGATGCCCCTTAAGCTGACGCAATTAAAACGAGAGCTAGTCTTCCATGTAGTCCTTCAGGCGACCAGAGCGAGAAGGATGGCGCAGCTTGGCCAAAGTCTTGCTCTCGATCTGGCGAATGCGCTCGCGCGTAACGCCAAACTCGCGACCTACCTCCTCGAGCGTGCGCGGGTGGCCGTCCTCAAGACCAAAGCGGAACTTGATAACCTTACGCTCGCGGTCGGCAAGGCCGTCGAGCACCTGCTCAAGCTGCTCGCGCAGCATCGAGTCGCTGGCGGCATCGGGCGGAGCGATGGCCGTGGAGTCCTCGATGAAGTCTCCGAGCTGGGAATCCTCCTCCTCGCCAATAGGCGTCTCGAGGCTCACGGGCTCCTGGCTGATCTTCATGATCTCGCGAACGCGATCGGCACTGATGCCCATCTCCTCGCCGATCTCCTCGGGAGTCGGGTCGCGGCCAAGGTCCTGCAGCAGCTGACGTTGCACGCGCACGAGCTTGTTGATGGTCTCGACCATGTGTACCGGAATACGGATGGTACGAGCCTGGTCAGCAATGGCGCGGGTGATTGCCTGGCGAATCCACCAGGTGGCGTAGGTAGAGAACTTGAAGCCCTTGGTGTAGTCAAACTTCTCCACGGCGCGGATAAGACCGAGGTTGCCTTCCTGGATAAGGTCGAGGAAGAGCATGCCGCGGCCAACGTAGCGCTTGGCGATGGAGACCGTCAGGCGCAGGTTAGCCGAGATCAGGGCCTGCTTGGCCTCGAGGCCCACCTGCTCGATGCGCATGAGGCGACGGCGCTCGGCGCGCGTGAGCTCGATCTCACCGTTATCAAAGGCCTCGAGCTTCTCGGAAGCCTCGGTACCCGCCTGGATCTTCATGGCGAGGTTGACCTCTTCAGAGGCGGTCAGGAGGTCGACCTTACCGATCTCCTTCAGGTACATGCGCACCGGGTCGCCGGTGAGCATGACCGTTGAGCTGTCGGTACGACGGGCGCGGGCGCGGCTGGAGCGCTTGCGCGTGTGGTTCTTGGGCGTGGAGCGCAGGACCTCGTTGGCAGCGCGTACCTCGCCGCGTGCCTCAGACTCCCCCTCATCCTCGTCCTCGTCGTCCATGTCGTCATTCATGTCGTCGTCAACGGAGTCAAACTCGTCATCGAGCTCATCGAGGGGGTCGGAGGAGGAAATGCCCGCCGTGGGCATGGTCACCTCGCCGTCGCTCTTGATCTCGACGCCCTTAGAGCGAATCGCGTCGTAGAGTTGGGTGAGCTCATCTGCCTCGACGTCAATCTCGGCAATGGCGACCTGAATGTCGTCTTCCGTGATAGCCTCTTCAGCCTTTGCGGCGCCCTCAACCAGCACCTCGACAACCTTCTGGAGCTCGTCAGAGAGGTTTACTTTGCTCTTTGTCTTCTTGGTAGCCAACATCCATCCTTTCGAAGAATGAGAATCTTTCCTATATTACCCGAAATCTGGGATTTTAATCAGGAATTCCACTAATTTTGGGTCGCAAGTTTGACCTGCAGCTCGTTTTGCTTCTTCTGCAGCTGCGTTGCGCGGCGGAAGAGCTCCTGCGCGTCTTCGGAGCCAAAGCCCTGCGACAGGGCGTCGAGCCTGGCCTTGATCTGACCGATCTGGCGCTTGGTGGAATGCAGGTCGACGATGTCAACGAGAAAGGCCGCCTTCTCCTCATCCGTCATGCGCTCTACCTGGGCCATTCGTCCTCCCGAGAGGATCTTCGGGGCATCCGGCACGACCTCCGTCGCCGCGGCCACCACTTGGGCAGGCTGCGTCCCAACCGGCGTCGCGAGCATGGCCCAGGCCATGGCCTCGTGGCGCGAGTCCGCCCAAGAGAAGCCACCGATGCGCTCCTCGTAGGGACGAAGGGTCTCGATGTTGCAGGCCATGAGCGCAAGCAGCTCCTCCTCGTAGGAAAGCAGGGTGCGCTCGTCCTTTGACAGCAGCGGCTCCTGCGCAAAGCCATAGCCATAGCCAGCGTCCGCACCATAGCCGCCATCGTAGTCATAGCCAAGTCGCGGTCGTCAAAGGGCTCGTAGTCGTAGGGAACCTCATCTGGCTCCGGGCCGGGATAGGCCTCCGGCTGACCCTGGGCCCGGCCTTGCGCCTGCTCAGGTGCGCTCTGGATCGCCTTCTTCGTCGCGTTGACGTCCATGTTGAGCAGGTTTGCCAGGCGCGTCGCGTAGTCGTCGAGAAGGACCGACCCCCTGAGCGGGGCCAACACCCCCGCGAGGTCCTTCAGGGCCGCGACGCGCTGGCCGGGAACGGAGGTGTCGTAGCCCTGTAGCTTCTTCTCGAAGACGAAGTTGATGAGCGGCTGGGCCTTCTCCAGATAGGGCTTGAGCGCCTCGGCACCGTGGTCGGCGAGAAACTCCGCAGGGTCCTGGTTGTCGGGCAAGGTCACACAACGCATCTCTGCCTTGGTCTTGTCGACGTACTGCACGGAGAGCTCGGCGGCCTTTTGCCCGGCAGCGTCACCGTCAAACATGCAGATGATCGACGAGGCGCCAAAGCGCTCGAGCAGCTTCACGTGGTCAAGCGACAGTGCCGTGCCCAGCGCGGCCACCGTATTGGTGAACCCCGCCTCGTGCATGGCGATGACGTCGGTGTAGCCCTCGACCACGATGGCCTGCGAGCGCACGGTAACGGTCTCCTTGGCGTGGTCAAAGCCAAAGAGGTGCTTGGACTTATGAAAGACGTTGGTCTCGCGCGTGTTGAGGTACTTGGGCTTGCCGTCGCCCATCACGCGTCCGCCGAAGCCGATGGTACGCCCCATTTCGTCGTGGATGGGAAACATCACGCGCTCAAAGAAGCGGTCAACGAGGCGGCCGGAGCGGTCAAGCGCCAGGTCGGCGGCAACGAGCTCCTGGGCCGAGAAGCCCTTGGAGCGCAGGTGCGACACGAGCGAACCGCGACCAGGCGCGTAGCCCAGGCCCCAGCGTCGGCAGATATCGGAGCCAAAGGCGCGCCCCTTGAAGTAGGTACGGGCGGAATCGCTACCCTCCCCGCGACCTCGCAGCAGCATGGTTGAGTAGAAGGCCTCGGCCTCGGTCAGAGCCTCGATGAGGCGGTTGCGCTTGGGCCCCTTGCGAACGCTCCCCTGCTCCTCGGAGAGCTCGATGCCCGCCCGATCGGCCAGATAGCGCACCGCATCGAGAAAGTCGAGATGCTCGCGGTTCATGACGTAGTCAAAGACGTCACCGCCCTTGTGGCAACCGAAGCAGTTCCAGAGCCCCGTGGACGGGTTGATGTGGAAGGAGGGGTTCTTCTCCTGATGGAAGGGGCAGCAACCCCAGAAGTCGTGCCCGCGCTGGCGCAAGACGACCGTCTCGGAGACAAGCGCCTGGAAGTCCGTCGCTTGGCGAACCCGCTCCTTGTCCTCGTCAGTGATCATGTTCCACCTCCACGCGCGTAGTCCCCAAATGAGTGCGTACCCAATCTATATTGCCCATAACCACACGCTCGAGCTCATCGAGCGAATCAAAGCTGCGAGAGGCACGAAGCCAGCTCACAAAGCTGACGGCCACCTCGCTGCCATAGAGGTCGCCGCTGAATCCCAAAAGGTTTGCCTCACAGAAGTGAGTGTTGGCCACCGAGAAGGACGGCGGCGCGCCCACGTTGATGGCGGCGGGCCAGGCCGCACCGTCCATGCTGACGTAGCCCGCATAGACCCCCTCGGCCGGCAGGCAGAAGCGGGTCGAGAAGTGCACGTTTGCCGTGGGAAAGCCGAAGGACGTGCCCTCGCCGCGCCCATGGGCAACCAGCCCACGCAGGAAGTGACAACGACCGAGAAGCCCATTGGCCTCCTCGAGGCCCGCCGGCTGGCCCAGAAGCGTGCGCACCCTCGTGGACGAGACGGGCGCCCCATGGTGCTCGACCAGGGGATGGACCGTGACGCCGAAGCCACGCTGGCGGCCGAGCTCGCACAGGGTCGCCTCGTCACCAGAGCCTGCCCGGCCAAAGTGGAAGTTGCTACCCACATGCAGGGAGGCAGGCCGCACAAGCCCGCAAAGCACCTGGTCGACGAAGTCCTGCGGCGAAAGCGAGGCTAGGTGCTCATCAAAGGCGAGCATGACCACGGCATCGACGCCCGTAGAGACGATCATCTGGGCACGGTCTTCGCAAGAGAGCAGGCGGCTCGGGGCCCGGTCTCCCAAGAAGAGCTCGGCAGGGTCAGGCTCGAAGGTCAGTGCCAGACAGGGCAGGCCACGTAAGCGGGCATCGGCCTGGGCAGCCGCCATGAGTGCGCGATGGCCCACATGAAAGCCGTCAAAGGCACCGATGCACACCACCGCCTCGGCGTCTGGGTCAAAGGAGCCGTCACGGGCAAGCAGGCAGCGAGCAGCAAGGGGGCCTTGTTCCCAGCGTTGCCAAACGGAACCCTCGGCGCCCAGGCCCAGCGACTCGCGGACGATGCTGGCCCCGTCGAAGGCAAGCGCCGTCACCTGCAGCCTCCAACCCCCGAAATGCCCACCGGGAAGTTAGTCTTGCAGCGCAGCTGGGAACCGTCGCGACGCCACACGCCCACAAGGCAGCCGTCGGCAACGAGCGACACGAGCTCCCCCTGCTTGACCTCTCGAACGGCACCGCTGCTGTCGACGCACAGGCCCGCCTCGATAGCGCGGCCATTGGCAACGTCCTCACGCTCGCGCACGCTCAGGGAACGGAAGGGGTAGCCAAGGGCAGCCACCGGATCGAGGCAACGCGACAGGATGCCGTCCGCACCAAGCTCCTCGAGCTCGTCGAGGCTGACGCACTGGGCAATATCGATGGAGCCAGACGAGACGCGCCTCAGCCCGTCGAGGTGCGCGGCGCTTCCGAGCTCTCGACCGAGGTCACGGGCGATGCTGCGCACGTAGGTGCCCTTCGACACGTGAACGTAGATGTTCCAGGCCAGCTCCTCGCCCTTCTCCACGGAGATGAGCTGCGCCTCGTGAATGGTCACGTGGCGCGGGGCCAAGACGACCTCCTCGCCCGAGCGGGCGCGGTCATAGGCACGGCGGCCATCAACGGAGATGGCCGAGAAGGCAGGCGGAACCTGGTCGAGTTCGCCCTCAAGGCCCTTGACGGTCGCACGGGCAAAGTCCTCGTCAAAAAGCTGGTCGCCCAGCTCGGCCGTGCGCGTGACCTCACCCTCGGCATCGTCGGTAGTCGTCTCGCTTCCGAAGACCACGCGGGCGAGATAGGCCTTCTCGTCAAGGGTCAGCAGGCCCATGAGGCGGGTACCCTGGCCAACGCCGACCACGAGCACGCCCGTCGCGTCGGGGTCGAGGGTACCGGCATGGCCCACGCGACGCTCGCCGAGCGCACGACGAACCCTACCAACCACATCGTGGCTCGAAGGTCCCTGGGGCTTATCGACGGCGAGAAGGCAGTTGATGGCGCTGACTCCACGCTTCACGATCTATCGGTTCCTTCCTCTGCTTCTTCCTGGTCAAGGAGGTCCTTCAGCAGCGGCAAGGCTGCCGAGAGCGCATCGTCGATGTCGCCCTTGATCGTAAAGCCAGACGCGGCGGCATGCCCGCCACCACCGAGGGCGCGGGCAACGCCCGAGATGTCACGCCCCGTCTTGGAGCGCAGGTTGCCGCGGACCTCGCCGTTGGGAACCTCCTTCAGAAAGAGCGCGACCTCGGAACCCTCAACGCTGCGCACGACGTCAACGAGGCCATCGCACTCGTCGAGGCTCGCGCCGGTGCGGGCCAAGTCGGCCTGGGTCGCGTAGCTGTAGGCAATGCGACCATGGGAGAAGGTCGTGATGCGGCCCATGACCGCACTCTTGAGATGCAGGAAGGCGAGCTGGAAGCTCTGGTACACATGCAGCGAGACCTCGCTGGGATTGGCACCGCGACTCACCAGGAAGCTAGCGACGTCAAAGGCCTCCGCGTCGGCGTTTTGATACTGGAAGCGACCGGTGTCGGTCGTGATCGCGCAGAAGAGGTTCTGGGCGATGTCAGCCGAGATGTCAAGGCCAAGATGCAAGGCAAACTCAGCCACCACGATGCCCGCCGCGGCAGCGCTCGGCCTCACCACGAAGGCATCCGCCTGGGGGTCATCGCAGGGATGGTGGTCAAGGATGGCGCGCTTCTTGGCACGACGGAAGAGTTCCTCCGCCTCACCAAGACGCGAGGGAGCAGAGAGGTCGACGCAGATGAAGAGGTCAGGGTCGCCCGTGTAGTCACAAGCCGAGATGAGCCGGTCAGAATCGGGAAGGAAGCGGTAGATGCGCGGGACCTCGCCCTTATCGGGCATCAGGCAGGTGACCTCCTTGCCCTCCCAGCGGGCAGCGATGATCTCGGAAAGCGCAAGCGTCGACCCTAGGGCGTCGCCGTCGGAGTTGATATGCGCACAGATGACGATGGTCTGCGCCTCGTCAATGAGGCGCACGATGTCGTCAAAGGCCTTCCTGCACCGGTCGATATGAGATTGCACGACTCCCCCTATTGACCATCCGACTCTTCGGACTCGTCTTCCTCGCTTTCGGCATCCGCCAAGGGATAGCCAAACTCGTCCTTCTCGATAGCCAGCGTCGGGGGCACTTCCTCAAGCGCCAACGCGATGCGCTCGGCCTCGTCGGCCGTCGTGTCAATCGAGAAGATCAGCTCGGGCGTCACACGCCAGCCGAGGGCATGGCCGAGCAGCGAGCGGATGCGGCCCTTGGCACGACCAAGGGCCGCCTCGACGGCCTCATAGCGATCGGCATCACAGCTCACGTAGGCGTGCAGAACCGACTTGTCGATACTGACCTCGCAACCGGTAAGCGTGATGAGCTCCAGGTCGGGGTCAGACACCTCAAAGAGGAGGATGCTGGCAAGCTTTTCCTGGGCAAGCTGGTTCACGCGGCGAGAGTTCTGATTCTGCTTCACGACAATCACCTACTCAGTACGGGCTACCTGATCGATGCGGTAGGCCTCGATCTGGTCGCCAGGATGGATGTCCTGGAAGTTCTCGAGGCCGATGCCGCCCTCGAGGCCAGAGCGCAGGCTGCTGACGTCATCCTTGTAGTGACGAAGCGAGGCGATGGCGCCGTTGTAGACCACGATGCCGTCACGCACCAGGCGCACGGAGTCGGTCGCGGCAATCTCGCCCTCCTCAACACGAACGCCGGCGGCGATACCCACCTTGGGCACCTTGAAGGTGTCGAGAACCACGGCGACGCCGGTCTGGACCTCAACCTCGGTAGGCTTGAGCATACCGACGCGGGCGGCCTCGATGTCTTCCATGGCCTTGTAGATGACGTCGTAAGTACGGATCTCGACGCCCTTGTGCTCAGCCTCGTTGCGAGCCTTAGACTCGGGGCGAACGCCAAAGCCGATGATGATGGCGTTGGAGGCGTCGGCAAGGGTGACGTCGGTCTCGTTGATGGCACCCACCGCAGAGTGGATCACGTTGATGCGCACCTCGGACTGGTCCATCTTGGAGAGCGAGTCCTTGAGTGCCTCGATCGAGCCCATGACGTCGGCCTTGATGATGAGGTTCAGCTCCTTGACCTCGGCGTCGGCCATGGTGTCGAAGAGGTTCTCGAGGGTGATGTGCTTGACCTTGTTCTGCTCCTCGATACGGGCCTTGAGCGAGCGCTCGTCGGCCAGGTCGCGCGCGTCGCGCTCGTCGGGGAAGACGCGGAACTCGTCGCCCGCCATCGGCACGCTCTGCAGGCCCAGGATCTCGACCGGGTAGGAAGGCGTGGCCTCCTTGACCTGGTGACCCTTGTGGTCGAGCATGGCGCGGACCTTACCGAAGCTCATGCCGGCAACGAGGGCGTCGCCCACGCGCAGCGTGCCGCGGGTAACGAGCACCGTCGCGACCGAACCGCGACCGCGGTCGAGCTTGGCCTCGAGGACGTTGCCCGAGGCGAAGGTGTTGGGGTTGGCCTTGAGCTCAAGCACGTCGGCCTGGAGAAGAACGGCCTCAAGCAGGTCGTCGATACCGATCTTGTTGCGAGCGGAGATGTCGACGAACATGTTCTCGCCGCCCCACTCCTCCGGGATGATGCCGTGCTCGGTGAGCTCCTGACGCACGCGCGTCGGGTCGGCACCGGGCTTGTCGATCTTGTTGACGGCAACGATGATGGGGACGCCGGCGGCCTTGGCGTGGTTGATGGACTCAACCGTCTGGGGCATGACGCCGTCGTCGGCCGCGACGATCAGGATGACGATGTCGGTCACCCTCGCACCACGGGCACGCATGGCCGTGAAGGTCTCGTGGCCCGGGGTATCGATGAAGGTAATGATGCGATCGTTGATGATGACCTGGGAGGCGCCGATGGCCTGGGTGATGCCGCCGGCCTCCTGAGCCTGGACGCCAGTGTGACGGATGGCGTCAAGCAGCGAGGTCTTGCCGTGGTCGACGTGGCCCATGACGGTGACCACGGGAGGACGGCTCTCGAGGCTCGCGGGGTCATCGTAGAAGGTGAAGGAGTTCTCCTCCTCCTTGGTCATGACCTTGACGTCGCGGCCAAGGTCGGCAGCGACGAGCTCGATCTGGTCGTCCGACATGGACTGGGTAACCGTCAAGGCCTCGCCGAGCAGGAACATGCGCTTGATGATCTCGCTCGCGTTGACCTCGAGAAGCTCGGCGAGCTCGGCAACCGTGGAGCCCTGCGGCACCTTGACGGTGTCAAGCTGCGAGAGGTCCTGGTCGTTGGCGATGGCCTGCTCGATGCGCTGCTGCTCGGCAGCGGCGGCTGCCTGCTCCTGGCGGCGCTCCTTGCGGCGACGGCGGCGTCCGGTGGACTCCTCCGACGCGGCGCGAACGGCCTCGCGGGCCTCGGCGAGCACGTGCTCGCGGTTGTACTCCTCGGCCTCGCGCGCCATGCGGCTGTAGCGATCCTCGCCCTCCTGGCCACGACGGCCGCCCTTGCGGCCGCGACCACCGCGACCGGAGCGCTCGCCCTCGGCCTCGACGGGAGCTGCAGCAGCCTGGGTGCGCTCGACGTTGTTGCGGCGCGTACGTCCGCGACCGGTGGCCTGGGGACGCTTGGCCTCCTTCTCGGCGGGCTCGCTGTTCTGCGACTCCTCCTCGGCCTGGCGCTTCAGCACCTCCTGCTGCTGGGCGATCTGGTCGAGCAGGCTCGTGTAGACGGGCTTGGAGCTGGGGGCCGTGTCTTTGACGCGGTTGCGCTCCTCTTCCTCGAGGCGCAGGCGCTCGGCCTCGGCACGCTCGGCCTCGGCACGCAGGCGCTTCTCCTCGGCGATGCGACGCTCCTCCTCGGCGCGACGGCGTTCCTCCTCGCGGCGCTGCTCGGCCTCGAGGCGCTCCTTCTCGGCCTTCTCGGCAGCGGCGCGCTCTTCCTCGGCGCGAGCCTCCTCCTCGGCCTTGCGAGCGGCCTCGATCTCGGCCGCGCGGGCCTCCATGATGGGCTTGAGCTTCTTGCGCACGATGGACACATAGGCGTCCTCGAGCGTCGACGAGGGGGACTTAGCGGGGATCTTCATTTCCTGAAGGTGCTCGAGCATCTCCTTGCTCGTCATGCCATATTCCTTGGCAAGGTCATGCACGCGTGTCTTTGCCATGTATAACCAACCTTCCCTAACGTGGCTACGAGCCTAAATGAGCGAATCGTCGTGAATGCCGCAGTACTGCGAGCCGGGGCGAGCCATGTTGCGGCACTGGATGCCGGTGGGACCGACGTACTTGCAGCGCTGCATGCCCTCCTCGAGCTCCTCGTCTTCTTCGACGACCTGCGGGATGTTGCGCATGACGTCGGCGGCAAGCGACTCGTTCTTGATGTCGATGTGCATGCCGGTGAGACGGGCGGCGAGGCGGGCGTTCTGGCCCTCCTTGCCGATGGCCAGCGAGAGCTGGTCGTCCGGAACGATGACGGTGGCGTAGTTGTTCTCGCTGTCAACGAGGACGCGGCTGACCTTTGCCGGCGAGAGGGCGCTTGCGACGCACTTGGCCGGATCGTCACTCCACAGGACGACGTCAACGCGCTCGCCGCGCAGCTCCGAGACGACGGTGCGCACGCGACCGCCCTTGGGGCCGACGCAGGCGCCCACCGGGTCGAGGTGATCGTCAAGCGAGGAGACAGCGATCTTGCTGCGCACACCCGGCTCGCGAGCGATGGAACGAATCTCGACTACGCCGTCGTAGACCTCGGGAACCTCAAGCTCGAAGAGGCGACGGATGAGGTCGGGATGGGTACGCGAGACCACGATGGACGGGCGCTG
>CAJOKK010000022.1 GCA_905235165.1 uncultured Atopobiaceae bacterium
CGCACCGAGGCCCAGGAGGCCTTCGTCAACGATGACGCACTCGTGCTCGTGGCAACCACGGCCTTCGGCATGGGCATCGACAAGTCGAACGTGCGCTTTGTCATCAACTGCGGCCTGCCCCTCTCGCTGGAGGAGTACTACCAAGAAGCGGGCCGCGCCGGACGTGACGGCGAGCCCGCTGACTGCTATCTGCTGTGGAGCCGAGGCGACATCCGCACCTGCCACTTCTTCATCGACAACCTCGAGGGAGAGGGGCTCTCGCCTGAGGATCGCCAACGCGTGGTCGAGCGCAAGGAACGTCTGCTCGGCGAGATGATTGGCTATGCCATGAGCAGCATCTGCCTGCGCAGGCGTATCCTGCGCTACTTCGGACAGACGACGCAGGAGCTCATGGACGGCTGCAACAACTGCAGCGTCTGCACTGAGGAGACGGCCGATCGCTACCTGAAGGCACGCAGCGCCAAAACGGAGCGCGCGCTCGGGCGCATTCGCAGCCTGCGCGAAGAAGACGACTTCAAGCCGCATGAGGATGACGACGAGCTCTTTGAGAGGCTTCGCGCCCTGCGCAAGTCGCTCGCCGACGAGCAGGGCGTCCCTCCCTACGTGGTCTTCTCCGACGCAACCCTACGCGGCATGGTGCGCCGCCGCCCCAAGACGGAAGAGGAGCTGCTGGAGGTCAGCGGCGTTGGCCAGGTGAAGCTCACCCGATACGGACAGGCCTTCCTCGAGGCCATCAAGGCCTAACGGCCCTGCTCGACAAGGGTGTCAAGCAGGGTCTCGCAGCCCTCCATCACGTCGGCGAAGGTGCTTTCGAAATCGCCCGTATACCAGGGGTCGGCGATGTCGCGCGGACGCTTCGCCCAATCGAGCAAGAGGGCCACCTTGCCCTCGGGGTCTGCCTGCGCCCACTCGTCTTCGCCGAGGCCACCATAGCCCCAGCCACGACGACCCAGAAGCAGGCGACCCATGTTGGCCCGGTTATTCTCGTCCATACCAACGAGCAGGTCGTAGGCATCGTAGTCGGCGCGCGTCATCTGGCGGGCGCGATGGTTGCCACAGGCGATGCCGTGACGGGCGAGCATGCGCTGCGTACCCGGATGCACGGGATTGCCGATCTCCTCGGTGCTCGTGGCCGCCGAGTCGCAGCTGATGGCGTCCTCGAGCCCGCGCTCGCGCACGAGATGGCGCATCACGTACTCGGCCATGGTCGAGCGGCAGATATTGCCGTGACAGATGAACAAGATCTTGGTCACGATGCCTCCCGAGCGCAGTTAGCGCACTTCTCCAAAGAAGAGGAAGTAGACGATGACAGCGATGCCCAGGATGATGCGGTACCAACCGAAGGGCTTGAAGTCGTGCTTGCGCACGAAGCTCATCAAGAAGCGGATGGCCAGGATCGAGACGACAAAGGCAACGAGGCAGCCAACGCCCAGGATCGCGCACTCGTCGGAAGTGAAGCTATTGCCCTTCAGGAAGTACTTGACCAGGCGCAGGGCGCTCGCGCCAAACATGACGGGAACCGCAAGGAAGAAGGTGAACTCGGCCGCCACGGCACGAGAGCATCCGAGCAGAAGGCCACCGATGATGGTGGAGCCGGAGCGCGAGGTGCCCGGCACAAGCGAGAGGCACTGGAACATGCCGATGCCGATGGCCGTCTTCCAGTCCAGCTCGGAGAGCTCCTGCACACGGGCGTCCTCGTCGGCGAGCTCGGAGATGGTCGGCGGCTCCGCAGGCTGGGCAAGGTGCTTGCTGGGGGCCTGTGAAAGCTCGGCGATAGAGGCGCGGCGCTCACGCACGGTCTCGATGACGATGAAGGCGATGCCGTAGACGATCAGCGCCGCCGCGATGACGAAGGGGCTGGACAGATGCTCCTCCATCCAGTCGTCCAGGGGAATGCCGATGATGGCTGCGGGTAGGCAGGCCACCACGATCTTGGCCCACAGCGTCCAGGTATCCTTGCGCTCCTCGGGCGTCTTGCTGGAGGCAAAGGGATTGAGCTTTCCAAAGAACAGGACGCAAACCGCAAGGATGGCTCCAAGCTGAATAACGACCAGGAACATATCCCAGAAGTCATCAGACACAGAGAGCGTTACGAACTGGCTCAGCAGCAACATGTGGCCAGTGGACGAAATGGGCAGCCATTCGGAAATGCCCTCAACAAGGCCATAGAGCGCCGCCTTCAGCAGTTCAATGATATCCACAGAATCCTCCTCGTTCATACGACATACCGCGTTCAATGATAGCTAGTGTCGTGGATAAACCATGGTCAAATAATGGTTACATGAGAGCTGCGATATCATAGATAGGAGTTTTTACACGTGGTGAGCTGTGTCTTACCCGTATGTCCTGTAGGCCGTTGGAAGGAAATGCATGCGAGACCTTGCTCGACATTTGGCCGTGCTCGGATGCGCCGCTTCTCTGATGTGCGGCGTCTCGGCACTTAACCCGCAGTACGCCATCGCTCGTACGGACGCGGAGTACGCCGAAGAGGTCAAGCGTTGTACCAACGAGTACAAAGACGCTCAAGCGAAGCTCGAAGACCTTCAGTCCCAGATCGAGGACAACGAGGCAGCTCTTGCCGAACTCAAGGCAAGCATCCCCAAGCAGCAGCAGAAGGCCTCCGACTCGATTCGCACCATGTATAAGTTCGAGCAGTCCGGCGGCAGCATCGTCGACCTCGTTCTTTCTGCCAACGACTTCAACGAGTTCGTCTCGATCGTTGAGTATCTCGGCCTCATCCGCAATCACAACTTTGACGAGATCGACCGCCTGATTGACCTGAGGGACGAGCTTAACGAGCTTGACAGTCAGCTCAACGAGCAGCGCGGCAGCGCAGAGGCTGAGGTCGAGCGCTCCAAGCAGGCCCTCCAGGATGCCGAGAACGCCCGTGAGCAGGCGCGTATTGCCGCCGCCGCACAGGCTGCAGCCGAGGAGAAGGCGCGTGCCGAGGCACTTCGCCTGGCTCAGCAGAGCCAGGGCCAGTCCTTCCAAACCGCTTCGGGCAACACCGCCAGGGTCGAGGTTTCCCAGAACGTCAGCACCGACAACGGAATCCAGGCCAGCGCCACTTCCTCCACGAGTTACGGTAGCGACTACAGCAGTTCCTCGCAGGGCAGCAGCTCCTCGCAGGGCAGCAGCGCTTCGCAGAACGCTGTCGCACCGACGACGAATTCTCGCGACGAGTTCATCCAGGTCTGGGGAGAGCGCATCGACGCCTTCAACTCGGGCACTCCCCTCAGTGGCTACGGCAGGGTCTTTGCCGAGGCCGCCTACGACAACGGCGTCGACCCTCGCTGGTCTCCCGCAATCGCACGCATGGAGAGCAGTTCGGGTGCGCAGTGCTTCGCTTCCCACAACGCATGGGGTTGGGGCAGCTCCGAGTGGAGCGATTGGGAGTCGGCCATCCGCGATCACGTGAGTGGCCTGGCTGACATCTACGGATACACCATCACCTACGAAGGCGCTCGCATGTACTGCCCAGACAGGGCTGAATTCTGGTACAGCAATGTTTCTTCCTTCATGAGCGATATCTGGGCCACCGACGAACTCTAAGGCCCACGCACCATCACAGTGTCAAGACAACGCCCGGCGTCAACAGACGTCGGGCGTTGTGCGTGCTAGAGTCCCAATAAGACCGATTGGAGGAAACGCATGTCACATTCAAGCGCCACGCCCGCTTCCCCTCGCTTTGAGGTTGCCGATCCGGCACTCGCGATCGGAAGCACACATCATGGTTTCACCGTAACGTCAATCGAACCCCTTGAGGAGCTTTCTGCAACTGGCTACGTGCTACGCCACGATAACTCGGGCGCCCGCGTGCTCTGGATTGCCTGTGCGGACCCCAACCGCTCCTTCTCCATCGCCTTCAAGACACCACCAGCTGACAACACGGGCGTCTTCCACATTCTCGAGCATTCGGTTCTGTGCGGGTCGCAGAGCTATCCCGTGAAGGAACCCTTCGTCAACCTGCTCAAGACCTCCATGCAGACTTTCCTGAACGCCATGACCTTCCCGGATAAGACCGTCTACCCGGTGAGCTCCACCAACGTGCAGGACTTCGAGAACCTCATGGACGTCTACCTTGACGCCGTGCTGCACCCCGCCATCTACCAGAAACCCGCCATCTTCGAGCAGGAGGGTTGGCACTACGAGCTCGACGAGCTTGAAAGCCCCCTCACCTACAACGGCGTCGTCTTCAACGAGATGAAGGGTGCCCTCTCTGACCCCGACGACGTGCTCTTCCAGACGATCTGCCGCGAGCTCTTCCCCAACACGGCCTACCGCTTTGAGTCGGGCGGACATCCCCGCTCCATCCCCAAGCTCACCTACGAGGAGTTTCTCGACAATCATCGCCGCCACTACAACCTGGCCAACAGCTACACCATCTTTTACGGCGACCTCGACATCGAGCGCGAGCTTGGCCGCCTGGCCGACCACTTTGCCTCGGCCACGGAGCGAACGGGTGAGCCGAACGAGCTTGCCCTGCAGGAAGGCATCGTGGCGCCACTGAGCCAGATCCGGATGGCCACCTCGCCCGACAATGCCTCCGTGGGTCTCTCCTACATCATCGGCAACGCCGCCGACCGCGAGCGCGTGCTGGCAACCGACATCCTGCTCGACGCGCTTACCGGCTCCAACGAGGCGCCGCTCAAGCGCGCCATCCTCGATGCCGACATTGCCGACGACCTCCAGACAGCCATGCTTGACTCCATGCTGCAGCCGCAGGTACTTCTCGTCTTGAAGGGCTCCCATGAGGGCGTGGCCGAGTCCTTCCGCACGCTGGTGGAGGACACCTGCCGCTCCCTGGTCTCCACGGGAATCGACCGCGAACGCCTGGAGGCCTCGATCGCCCAGGCCGAGTTCAACCTCCGCGAGGGTGACTGGAGCGTTCCGGACGGCGTTGCCCTCAGCCTGAGAGCCCTCGCGAGCTGGCTCTATGATGACAACCGCCCCGTTGACTACCTGCGCTATGAGCAGGCCATCGCCCACATGCGCGAAGGCCTTGAGAGCGGCTACTTCGAGCGCCTGCTCGACGAGCTCATCTGCTCAAGCACTCACAACGCAATCGTTGAGCTCGTTCCCGTTGAGGAGGGTGATGCCGCAGAGGAGCTTGCCGAGCTGGCTGCGCGCAAGGCAGAGATGAGCGCTGACGAGCTAGCCCAGGTTCAGGCGGATGTCGCCACGCTTCGTGAGGAGCAGGAGCGTCCCGACGCGCCCGAAGACCTCGCCAAGCTCCCCCGCCTTGGCCTGTCTGACATTGGCGAGGCGCCGGCGGAACGGCCGCTCGAGGTCGTGGACGCCCCGCTCCCCTGCCTCGCGCACGAGCTCGAGACGCATCGCATCGACTACGTCTACCACTACTTCGACCTCAGGCGCCTCGCGTACGAGGAGCTTCCCTATGCCAGCATCCTTTGTGGGCTTCTGGGATGCCTCGACACCGAGAAGCACACGGCATCCGAGCTCGACACGCTCGTTGAGCTCAAGCTTGGCTCCCTCGAATTCTTCTGCGAGACCTACGGACGCGATACCGACTTGCACTACGGCCGACCCTTCCTCGTGGTGGGGGCAAGCTCCCTCTCCGAGAACGTCGACGCCTTGGCGACCCTTCCTGCCGAGGTCTGGAGCTCCACGCGCTTTGACGACCTCGACCGCATCCACGACATCCTTCAGCAGCGCCGCGTCGCCCTGGAGCAGCAGTTCGTCACCTCTGGGCACTCCAGCGCCATGGCGCAGCTCAGCACCTACTTCTCGGCCGCCTCTGAGATCGTGGGACAAACGGGTGGCGTTGACTTCTATCGCTTCCTGAAGGACCTGCTCGCCCACTGGGACGAGCGCGCGGCCGAGCTGCCCCAGCGTCTGGGCGAGCTTTCCAAGCGCATCTTCACGTCCGATGACGTTACCGTGAGCTTTACCGGACCCAAGGCCGATCGCGATGCCTTCTGGGAGAAGGGCGGCTCGCTTGGGCTCACAAGCGACCCCAAGGCCGCTGCCCATAAGCTTGAGCTCCCCACGCCCAGCATCAAGAACGAGGGCTTCATCATTCCCGCGAACGTCTGCTTCGTGGCCGAGGGACAAGGCCCGTCGGAGCTCGACGCTGCCGACCGTGGCACCTGGCAGGTGGCGCAGAAGGTACTGAGCCTTGACTACCTCTGGAACGAGGTGCGCGTTAAGGGCGGAGCCTACGGCTGTGGCTTCCGTCGCAGCGCCAACAAGCTGCAGCAGCACTGGAGCTACCGCGACCCCAACGTGGATGCCACGGTGCAGCGCTTTGAGGAGTCGGGCGAATGGCTCAAGGCGTGGGACGCGAACGATGACGACCTTGCCGGCTACATCGTGTCGGTGGTTGCCTCCCACGACGCCCCCGTGCGCCCCCGACAGCTTGCGCGTCGCCAGGATCTGCTGTACTTCACCCAGCACGGTCCCGAGTGGCGTGAGCAGCTTCGCGCTGAGGAGCTTGCCGCCACGGTTGAGAAGATCCGCGCCTTGGCCGAACCGATGAGCAAGCTCGCCGAACACCGTGCCCTTTGCGTCTTTGGCGGCAAGGAACTTCTCGAAGCCAGCGAGGCCCAGCTCGAGCTTATCGACCTCTTTGCCTAAGCGCTTACGTCGCGCAGAAGGCTGGATAAGGAAGAGGTGCCTTTCGCGGACTTGGGCGGCTCCGGCCGCTCAAGTCCGCGTTTTTGGCCTGGCTTCGACGGACTTGGCAGTTCCGCCATTTTGTGACAAAAACGGCCCGGAACTGTCACTATTTGGTGGGCGGGGAGAAAAGCAAGAGTCCGTTTTCACAACTTTGCGGCATGGGAGGCAGAGGGACTCCGGCAACTGACTCACTCTCACTGCTAGCTGAGCCGCTGGTAGGCCTTCCAGATCCCGTCTTCATCGACATCGTCGGTCACGTAGTCACACAGTTCGCGAACGGCAGCTGAAGCCCCGCCCATGGCAATGCTCGTACCCACGGCGGCAAACATCTCCGCGTCATTCTCGCCATCCCCGAAGGCCACGGCCTCGTCGGGTTCGATTCCGGCCCAAGCGAGCGCGGCAGCAACCCCTGCGCCCTTTCCTCCGCCGGCCGGCATGGCGTCAGCAAAGTTCTCGCTCCAGCGCGTGAAGGCCATATGGCTCACCACAGAGCGTATGGTGTCCATCCCGTCGCTCGGCAAAAAGACATTCAGCTGGTAGACATCGCGTCCAAGCGCGTAGCCCGCACGTTCAAGGCGAGGGTGCATGTTTGCTTGCTCCAGAGCCCGGTCGGCAAGCTCGCTGTGGCCGCTCAGGTAGCTATCGCCAGCCTCCATGAAGAGCACCTCATAGAGGCCCGACTCCACCTGCTCGACAACATGGCGAAGATCCTGCTGGTCAAGCGGGTTGCTCAAGAAGACCTCGTCGCCTGCATAGCAGTACTGCCCCGACATGGTCAGGCAGGCATCAAAGAGCTCGAGCGGCACTTCTCCAAGCAGGCTGGGGGCGCGTCCCGTACACAGAAAGCAGCGCACGCCTGCCGAACGAAAGGCCTCGATGGCACGAATCGCCGACGGCGGCACCGTATGCGTGGCAAAGGAGAGCAGGGTACCGTCCACATCGAAGAAGGCAGCGCGAATCGGTCGAGGGGTCCTCCAGCTGTCCATCTCACTCATTGTGGCGCCCTAGAGGTAGAAGACCAGCTCGTCTGCCGGACGCGATTGCGCATGGCGCTCGCTCGGTGCCGCGTCCTCGCTCGCGTAGCCAAGCGGCATCAAGAGCACCGAGTGCTCGTTCTCGGGAATGTCGAAGGCCTTCTCGACCTCGCTGTTGTGGAAGAGGTTGACCCAGAGCGACTGCACGCCCTCCTCCCAAGCCTCAAGCATGACGTGGGTAGCCACGATGCTCACGTCCTCAACGCCCGAGTGGATGCCCTCCTCAAAGGGGTTGTGCCACTCCTCGTCAACGTTGTAGGTAAAGAGCAGCACGAGCGGAGCGCCATAGATGCAGCGCGACAGGCCAGAGATCTTCTCAAGCGCCTCCTCGCTGCGCAGGACGTAGCAGCGCCAGGGCTGGTTGTTCTTGCCGGTGGGCGCGATAAGGGCCGCCTCGATAATGCGGTCGAGCTTCTCCTGCTCGACGGGACGGTCGGTAAAGGAACGGACGGAGTAGCGCTCCTTGGCAAGATCGAGAAATCCCATGTTCAGGCTCCTTATGCGGCAGACGACAGTGACTCCCATGGTAGCAGGCCCAGACCCACCTTAGTCCCTGAGGTCCGGATCGAAGCGATGGAGCGGCATCCTCCGCCGCCTTTTCGTGCACTATCACCCGTTGCCTTCCTGAGACTCCAGAATTTTCCCAGCGGTCAGTTTTTGTCCCTCAGATGCATTCACGAAGCCACCAGAAAATCTTTGTCCGAATTGATTGGCGAATGAGCAATTTCCCTACCTGCGACGCATCGGACTTTCCGACAACTTTTCAAAATGTTTTCAACAGTCAGACACCACAGGTTGCGGAATTCTCATTCCAAAACACAACATCTTGTGGCATAGTGGTTGTCAGCACAAACGCAGCCGTTCCGCCTGTTCCCATACCAACGTCAGCGACGCGTCATCGGCGCGCCGTTTTTTTGGGCAGCATCACGGCGTGCAGCAATGCATAGGAAGTACCGCATTTCATTGAAGGGAAGCCTCCGCATGAAGATTATCAAGCGCAACGGCTCGGAGGTCGCCTTCGACCTCACCAAGATTGAGAACGCCATCAAGGCCGCCAACAGCGAGGTTCCCGAGGCGGAGCGTCTCAATCCACGCGAGATCGCGTTCGCTTCCCTCAATGTCGAGGATCGCTGCAAGACCGCCGGCCACACCGTCACGGTTGAGGAGGTCCAGGACCTCGTCGAGGACCAGCTGATGGCGCTCGACCGCTTCAGCGTTGCTCGCAAGTACATCATCTACCGCTACCTGCAGAACCAGAAGCGTCAGAAGAACACCACCGACGACAAGATCTTGTCGCTCATCGAGAGCAACAACGAAGAGGTCAAGCAGGAGAACTCCAACAAGAACCCGACCGTCGTATCGGTGCAGCGTGACTACATGGCCGGCGAGGTCTCCAAGGACCTGGCCATGCGCGCCCTGCTCCCCGCTGAGGTCGTCGAGGCCCACAACGCCGGCATCATCCACTTCCACGATGCGGACTACTACGCTCAGCACATGCACAACTGCGACCTCATCAACCTTGAGGACATGCTGCAGAACGGCACCGTCATCTCCGGCACGCTCATCGAGCGCCCGCACAGCTTCTCGACGGCCTGCAACATCGCCACGCAGATCATCGCCCAGGTGGCCAGCTGCCAGTACGGCGGCCAGTCCATCAGCCTTACCCACCTCGCGCCCTTCGTTGACGTGAGCCGCAAGAAGATCCGCCGCTCCGTCTACTCCGAGATGGAGACGATCGGCTTCAAGGCCACGCCCGAGCAGATTGACGCCATGGTTGAGAAGCGCCTGCGCGACGAGGTCTCCCGCGGTGTCCAGACCATCCAGTACCAGGTCGTCACCCTCATGACCACCAACGGCCAGGCCCCCTTCATCACGGTCTTCATGTACCTCAACGAGGCGCGCAATGCCCAGGAGAAGGCCGACCTCGCCCTTATCATCGAGGAGATGCTGCGCCAGCGTCACCAGGGCGTCAAGAACGAGAAGGGCGTCTGGATCACCCCGGCCTTCCCCAAGCTCATCTACGTGCTTGAGCCCGACAACCTGACCGAGGGCACCCCTTACTTCTACCTCACCAAGCTGGCCGCCAAGTGCACCGCCAAGCGCATGGTGCCCGACTACATCTCCGAGAAGAAGATGAAGGAGTACAAGCTCTCCCTGGGCGAGGTTGAGGGCGAGGGCGACACCTACACCTGCATGGGCTGCCGCTCCTTCCTCACGCCCGACCGCTCGGGCAATGGCTTTAACAACGTTGCCAAGGCGCAGAACTACGAGCCGGGCAAGCCCAAGTACTACGGCCGCTTCAACCAGGGCGTCGTCTCCATCAACCTGCCGGACGTCGCGCTGTCTTCCGGCCGCGACATGGATCGCTTCTGGGAGATCTTCGAGGAGCGCCTGGAGCTCTGCCATCGTGCCCTGCGCTGCCGTCACGACCGCCTGTGCGGCACGCTCTCTGATGCCGCCCCCATTCTCTGGCAGCACGGCGCCCTTGCCCGTCTCGAGAAGGGCGAGAAGATCGACCCGCTCCTCTACGGCGGCTACTCCACCATCAGCCTCGGCTATGCGGGTCTCTATGAGTGCGTCAAGTACATGACGGGCCACTCTCACACCGACCCGCTTGCCACCGACTTTGCCCTTGCCGTCATGCAGAAGATGAACGACAAGTGCGCCGAGTGGAAGCTCGCCGAAGACATCGACTACTCCGTCTACGGCACGCCCATCGAGTCGGTCACCTACAAGTTCGCCAAGAGCCTGCAGCGCCGCTTTGGCATCGTTGAGGGCGTCACCGACAAGGGCTACGTCACCAACAGCTATCACGTGCATGTCACCGAAGAGATCGACGCCTTCACCAAGCTGCGTTTTGAGAGCGAGTTCCAGCGCCTCTCCCCCGGCGGAGCCATCAGCTACGTCGAGGTGCCCAACATGCAGGACAACATCGAGGCCGTCATCAAGGTCATGCAGTACATTTACGACAACATCATGTATGCCGAGCTCAACACCAAGAGCGACTACTGCCAGTGCTGCGGCTACGACGGAGAGATCCAGGTGGTTGAGGACGACGGCAAGCTCGTTTGGGAGTGCCCGAGCTGCGGCAATCGCGACCAGTCGAAGATGAACGTTGCCCGTCGCACCTGCGGCTACATCGGCACCCAGTACTGGAACCAGGGTCGCACGCAGGAGATCAAGGATCGCGTGCTGCACCTGTAAGCTAGACCGATACTCTTGGCGGCGAATATCCTTCCCGACTCAGACAGCCCACATGATGGGGCGCGTCTCGTCTTGAAGGGTATTCGCCGCCTTTCATGTTGAGAAAAGGGCCTTGTGGCTAGGCTTACCCAAAGAGCCCGACCGAGAGACCCACCGATTTGGAGGACGCGCAGGGCGCGACTGGGACGTATGAACTTCGCTGAGATTAAGTACTGCGACATCGCCAATGGCTCGGGAGTGCGCACGGTGCTCTTCGTCTCTGGCTGCCGCCACCATTGCCCCTTCTGCTTCAACGAGAGCGCCTGGAGCTTTGAGGCGGGCGAGCCCTTCACCCGCGAGGTGGAAGACAAGATTATCGAGAGCCTGCGCCCCGCCTACGTAAACGGCATCACCCTCTTGGGCGGCGAGCCCTTCGAGCCCGAAAACCAAGCCCGTCTCGTTCAGCTGCTCGAGCGCCTTCGAGCTGAGCTTCCCGAGAAGGACGTCTGGATCTACTCAGGCTTTACCTGGGAGCAGATTACCCAAGGCCCAAGCCGTGCCCACACCGAGGAGGCCCAAAAGCTCCTCTCGCTGGCCGATGTCCTCGTGGATGGCCCCTTTGTCCAAGACCTCAAGAGCATCACCCTGCGTTTCCGAGGCTCTTCGAACCAGCGCATCATCGACGTCAAGCGCTCGCTCGACGCCAATGAGGTCGTCTTGTGGGAAGACGACCCCCTCTATACCACGCACGGTCTGTAGACATGCATATGAGGGCTGAGCGCCCCTAGTTGCCAGGGTTGGCCAAAGGGCCCTTACGGCAAGGCGCGGCTACACCCTATACTTGGAGCACTCGCCGCACTTCGGGCAGGTAGCGCTCACACGCCCCTTGCCCTTGGGCAGAGAGAACTCCGTGTGGCAGTGGGGGCAGCGTACGTAAGCCCTCGTCTTGCGATGGGAAAACTTGATGTGATGGCGCTGCAGCGTCCTGCTCGGAAAGGTGACGATCTGGAGAAACGCGCGGTTCTCTTTCCTGCGGGCCTCGATATTGCGGGATAGCAGGCGCAACACGGCCACGACCAGAAGGAGCAAGGCCACGACGGTCATCCAGGCGCCCACCCAGTTTGCGGCGATGGAAAGGATCAGCGAGGTGATAACGAGCACGGTGCCCAAGCGGTCTGAGCCATAGCGCCCCTGCATGAAGCCAGCATCTCGCTTCTTCTTCGGGTCCTCCGAGAACCTGCTCATGACGTTCATCTCTCCAAACATATTTTTAAGCCGAGCCAAACGGTTCAAGAAGGAAAACGCCCCATCTGATGCCTCTCGGCAAAGACCGTTCAGCTGGCTAATCTTTCAGCGTCCATAAAGCCTTCCTTGTATACTAGGCTATTTGAACGTCAAATACCTTCACAAAGCTATGGAACTCGCCCGCTTTGGCAATGCTTCTCCCTGCTTTGCCACGAGCTGGAGGCGTGCCTGAGTGAGTCAGTTACCTGAGTCCTTTTTGACTCATTTCACTTTTGATGCCGGGCGGAGACGGCGGAGGGGTGGGAGGCCTCGCGTGAACTCTGCGACAAGGACGCTCGTCGCTTAAGGCGCGGCAGCTGCGGGACTCGCTCGCTTCGCTCGCTCGGACAAGTCCTCGCTCCCGCCGCGCCTGCGCTCCTCACTGCCGCAGAACGTTCACGCGAGCCCTCCCGCCCCTCCGCCGTCTCCGCCCGGCATCAAAAGCGAGACGAGTCAAAAGGTCACCGGGTAGCTGACTCGCTGACTTACTCGAGAAAGAGCGGGTATAGTAAGAGGACACGCGCAAGAGATTGCATCTCGAACGTAAGGAGTTTTGCGTGAACGGAATGATGCTTCAGGGTTTCAGCTGGTATCTGCCGAACGACGGCCAGCATTGGCGTCGCATGGCAAAGATTGCACCCCTTATCGCCGAACTTGGCTTTACCGCAGTTTGGCTTCCGCCCGCATACAAGGGGCAGGCCGGCAGCAACGACGTGGGTTACGGCGTCTACGACCTCTGGGACCTTGGCGAATTTGACCAGAAGGGGACCGTCCGCACGAAGTACGGAACCCGCAAGGAATACGTTGACTGCATCAAGGCGCTTCAGAAGGTCGGAATCCAGGTACTCGGCGACATCGTACTCAACCACAAGATGGGCGGAGACGAAACCGAGACCGTCTCTGCTGTTGAGGTAGACCCCAACAACCGTAACCTGTCCTATGGCGACCCCTACGACATCACCGTGTGGTCACGCTTCACCTTCCCTGGTCGAGCTGGAAAACTGGACAAGTTCACCTGGGATGCCGAGTGCTTCTCGGGCTGCGACTGGGATCAGGGCCAACAGCGCTCGGCAGTCTGGCGCTTTGCCGACAAGCAGTGGGCCGAGGATGTTGACCTATCCGAGAACGGCGACTACGACTATCTCATGGGAATGGACGTCGAACTCAGCAATCCCCGCGTTTACAAGCAGCTGGTCAAGTGGGGCTCTTGGTACCTCAAGACAACCGGGATCAACGGCCTGCGCCTCGACGCCCTCAAGCACATGAGCCGCGACTTCTACCTGCGCTGGCTCAACGACATCAGGGCAACTGTCGACCACGAGGTCTTTGCGGTAGGCGAATACTGGGCGCGCGACGTGGATTCGCTCGTCGCCTACCTCGGCGATGAGCACGCCCTTTCGCTCTTTGACGTGCCCCTGCACTTCAACTTCTTCAGGGCCAGCCAAGACGGCGACAACATCGACTTCCGCGAGCTCTTCACGGGCACGCTGACCGCAACGGACCCCCTTCGCTCGGTCACCTTTGTTGAGAACCATGACACCCAACCGAGCCAGGCCCTTGCGTCTACCGTCTCATCTTGGTTCAAGCCAACTGCCTACGCCTGTATCCTCTTGCGCGAGGCGGGCTACCCCTGCATCTTCTTCGCTGACCTCTATGGACTTCCCAACGACGGGATTCCTGCCGTGGCGGAGCTTCCTTTGCTGATGGAGATACGCATGACCTGCGCCTTCGGCGTGCAGAACGACTATCTCGACGCGCCCGAGTGCATCGGTTGGACGCGCGAGGGCAACGAGGAAGGCTCTGGCTGCGCCGTGGTGCTCTCGCGCCAAGGCGGCAGCGAGAAGCACATGTACGTTGGTAAGCATCACGCTGGCGAGCATTGGATCTGCGTACTGGGAGAAGAGCGCTCGGTTGACATCGACGACGAGGGTTGGGCCACCTTCCCCGCGTGCAAGACCATGACGACGGTCTACCTCCCCGAGGAGAGCGCAAGGGACCTCACGAACATCCCCATCCTCATCCACGACTAGGAGGGGTAAGCCAGTGAGTCAGTTACCGTAGTCCTTTTTGACTCATTTCACTTTTGATGTGAGGCGGACACCTCACATCAAAAGTGAAATAGGACTACGGTAACTGACTCACTGGGCCCCGCGTCTCAAAAGACCTTGCGGGCCGCACGATAGAGCAGGTGTCCCAGGCCGTTTGCGACAGTACGGTCTCCGTGATAGTGACCAAACCACCAGCCCGAGAGAGTGGCGTCGCACGCCTTCAGGACCTCGTCCATCCAGATTTCCATGGTGTCATCGATGGGCGGCGCAGATTCCGGCGGAAAGAGCAGGTCCGAGAGATCGCCGATCCAGCCCTTCGGACAGGTATGGCTGAAGACGTGTTCGACGGGATTCGTCGAGGCAAGCTCGAGCAGCCGAGCCATCTCATGCTCGCTCAGCTGCTCTTCCGGCTCCCATACCTCATGCGTCTTGCGGCGCCACGCTCCGTCGATGCTCCACGCCCCGGGGACGAAGAGGCAGCAGTGCCCATCGATGGTGACAAGGTCACCCGCATCGTTCACATAGAGCGTATTGGGGTAACGCGAGTCACGCATGAAGGTGGACCCTGACCATTCGACCAATTCCGAGCGAACTTGCGAGAGTTTATCGAGCTTCATATCACGCCAGTAGCGAACGTCGTGGTTGCCGCGCATCACCAGCACAAGGCAGGGCAGGGAGGCGAGGTAGCGGCGCAGTTGCCCGTTGAAGTGGTCTCCATAGGCGATCCCGACGTCACCAACCATGACCAGGACGTCAGACGAGGTCAGCGAGGGACATAGGGGATTGATGGCATTCTTGGCAGTGTAGAAGCTACCATGGACGTCGCCGACTGCATAAAGAGACATGCACGCCTCGCTTTCGGTGGGAACCCTATCGTTGGGGGCGAATGAGTCAGTTACCGTAGTCCTTTTTGACTCATTTCACTTTTGATGTGAGGCGGACACCTCACATCAAAAGTGAAATGAGTCAAAAAGGACTACGGTAACATTCGCCCCAAGCGCCCTAGGCCAGCTCTTCGGCGGTCTTGGCCAGGAGCTCGATGATGGGCAGGCCCTGCGGACAGGCGCTCTCGCACTGGCCGCAGCCAATGCAGCCGTCGGCACCAACGCCGTTCTTCTCGAGCACCTGGGCATAGCGCTTCTGTGCCTCGTCCTTGTTCTCAAAGAGCAGCAGGCGGTTCATGGCCTTGAAGTAGTCGGGGATGGGCATCTTGACCGGGCAGCCGTCGGCGCAGTAGTGGCAAGCCGTGCACTTGATCTGCTCAACCGCATCGAGCGCCGCCGTCGCGCGAGCAACCAGCTCCTGCTCCTCGGGCGTGAGCGGCTTGAAGTCGCGCATGTAGCTCACGTTGTCCTGCACCTGCTCGAGCGTAGACATGCCAGAGAGCACCGTCAGGACACCCGGCAGCGAGGCCGCGAAACGGATGGCCCATGAGGAGTAGGACAGCTCGCTTCCCGCGGCATCGAAGATCTCGCGAACCACACGCGGCGGATAGGCGAGAAGACCGCCCTTCACCGGCTCCATGATGGTAAAGGGAACGCCGTACTTCTCGGCAACCTCGACATTGCGACGCGAGGCAACGTTCTCGTCGTCATTCCAGTCGGCGTAGTTCACCTGCAACTGGATGAAGTCAATGTCGGGGTTGGCACTCAGCAAGCGCTCGAGGCGCTCGGGACCCGCATGGTAGGAAAAGCCCCAATGGCGGATGGTGCCGCGCTTCTTCAGCTCGCGAATCCAGTTCCAAAGCTCGAACTCGTCGTAGGTATCGTTGTTGTTGTCTTGGATTGCGTGGAGCAGGTAATAGTCGAGGTAGTCGGTGCCCAGGCGCTCCAAGCTCTCAGTAAGCTGATGCTTGGTCTGCTCGGCCGTAGGCTGACCCAGCCAGGCGTTGGCCTTGCTGCACAGGGTGTAGGAATCGCGCTGATGACGCTCGACGAGGGCCTTACGCGTTGCCTCCTCAGAGCCCGTATAGACATAAGCCGTATCGAAGTAGGTTAGGCCGGCATCCAGAAAGCAATCAACCATGTCGCAGACCTGCGGCACGTCGATCGCGCCCGCCTCGTCATGCGGAAGGCGCATCAGGCCAAAGCCAAGCTTGGGCGTGTCGTGGCCAAAGTAGTCGCTCGCGTAGGGCATGGGTTCTCCTCTCCCCTGTCATGCTTACGTCAAGACGAGTATATCGCGCCATCGAGCAGAGGCTCGCATGCAAAAGGGCACTACCCCAAGTAAGGAGTAGCGCCCTTTTGCAGGAGAGGAGGAGGGAGGGGGAAATGTCAGATTTAGAGCTGGCCACCCTCGACAACGAGGTTGTCGGGATTGGCAGCATCGCCGTACACCGGCTCGAGCGTCTTCGCGTAGTCCTCGTGGAAGAAGTTCTCGCTGCCGAGCTTCTTGATCTCGTCGTTGATGTAGCTGAGCAGGGTCTCGTTGCCCTTGGCAACGGCGGCGGCAATGGTGTCGGTGTTGCCCAGGGCCTCAATACCCACGGTGTAGCCGGGGTTCTGAATGGCCCAGGCAAGGACCTCGGTGTTGTCGGTTGAGAAAGCGTCGCCACGACCGTCGAGCAGGGCGTTGTAGGCGTCGGCGTACTGGTCGTACTTCTGGAGCTTGATCTCGGGGTGCTCCGCCTCGAAGTAGGTCTCGGCCGTCGTGCCCTTGGCAACGATGAGGGTCTTGTCCTTGAGCTGGTCGACGCTGGTGATCTTTGCCTTGTCAGGCGAAACGACACCCAGCTGCACCTTCATGTAGGGAAGGGAGAAGTCGACCTTCTCGGCACGCTCAGGCGTGACCGTGAAGTTGGCCATGGTGATATCGACCTTGTTGGACTCGAGGAAGGGAACGCGGTTTGCCGGGTCGGTGGCAACCCACTTCACCTGAACGCCCAGGTCGTCGGCAAGGCGCTTGGCAAACTCGACGTCGTAGCCCTGATACTCGCCAGCGTCGTCAACGTAGCCAAAGGGGGCCTTGTCAGAAAAGACGCCAATGATGACGGTGCCGGAGTCCTTGATCTGATCGACCGTGCGGAAGCCCGTGCCCGACTTCGCAGTGTCGGCGTTCGTGGCGTCGGTGCTATCGGAACCACTATTGCTATTGCCGCAGGCAACAAGACCCATGCTGGCGAGCGTGCCGCCCAGGACCTTAGCGAACGTACGACGTGAAAGCGTAGTGTTCATGAGCTGTTCTCCTTCATTTGCGGACGCCTGGCGCCCTTGGTTGCAATATATCCTAGCATCGGGGTAGGTTTTGTGCAAACAGGTAACATTACCGAAATACGTGGAGGTAACCAGCATAAAAAACGACCGCCCCTTATAAGGGACGGTCGCAAAGCAATGCTTCTTTAGGTGCAGACACCTTTAGCGGCCAGCGCGATGGAACTCGAAGGTAGAGAGGAACTGGCGCGCACGCTCGGTCTTGGGCTGCTCGAAGAAGCTGGCGTCGCCTTCCTCGGCAATGTTGCCCGAATCGAGCAGGATAACGCGGTCTGCGATGGCACGGGCAAAAGACATCTCGTGCGTGACGATGAGCATGGTAAGGCCGTCATCAGCCAGCTCGAGCACCACCTGCAAGACCTCATGCACCATCTCGGGATCAAGCGCGGCGGTAACCTCGTCGAGCAGCAGGATCTCGGGGTCCATGGCGAGGGCACGGCAGATGGCCACGCGCTGCTGCTGACCACCCGACAGGGTGCTGGGCAGGTCATTGGCCTTGTCGGCAAGGCCCACACGCTCGAGCAGCTTCACCGCGCGCTGCTCAGCCTCGGCCTTTGGCGTACCGCGCACCAGTGTGGGCGCGAGCGTGATGTTGTCCAGCACCGACAGGTTGGGAAAGAGGTCATAGCTCTGGAAGACCATGCCCATGCGCGTACGCGCCTCCTGGCTACGCGCGGCACCGCTGATCACCTCTCCGTCGAGAAGCACCTCTCCCCCGTCGAGGTCTTCCAGGCCCACCACGCAGCGCAGCAAGGTTGACTTGCCGCAGCCGGAGGGGCCCAGCAGCACCACGACCTCACCGGTGTTCACGGCGATGTCCACGCCATCGAGCACGGTGTTGCTGCCAAAGCGCTTGGTGATGTTACGCAGCTCAAGGACAGGCCTCTCGTTTGCGTTCGCGGCGTGGTTCTCAGTGGCGTTCACGATGTCTCCTTCTCAGCGAGTTATTGGCCTCGAGCCAGCGCGCCAAGCGCGAAAGCGGCCAACAAACGGCAAAGTATAGAAGCCCAAGCACGGCATAGGTCCAAAGGGCGGCGTAAGGGTACTCAAAGCGGTTGAAGTCGATGATCTGCTGACCCACGCGCACGACCTCGACCACGCCAATGAGCATGCACAGGCTGGTTGTCTTGACGATGCGCGTGATCAGGTTGACGCAGGGCGGAATCATGCTGCGCAGGGCCTGCGGCAAGATCACGTGACGGAAGGTCTGGCGCCGGGAAAGGCCCAGCACGTAGGCGCTCCAATACTGCTGGCGCGGCGTGGCCTCGATGGCCGCGCGCACGAGGTCGCCCAGCTCGGCCGTGCCCCACAGGGTAAAGGCGATAACGCTGGCGACCTCACCCGAGAAGTTGATGCCGATCGACGTCGCAGAACCAAAGAAGACCAAGAAGAGCAAGACGAGCTGCGGCATCACGCGGATGAAGTTGAGGTAGAAGGACAAGATGACATGGAGCACGCGATTCTTGCGCGTGAAGAGCACACCCATGACAATGCCCAGCGGAATGGAGAAGGCCACCGAGAAGAGGCTGATGCGCATGGTCACCAGCAGTCCGCCCAGCAGACGCTCAATCGTGGCACCCTGAAAGAGGAACTCAGCGCCCATTGGTGAACCTCCTCTCAACATAGGTTCCCAGCAGGCACACGGGAATCAGGATGATCGCGTAGAACACGACGAGAAGGAAGAGCGCCTCGAGCGTGTCGTAGTTGTTGCCAATGATGTCTTTTGCGACGTACATGAGGTCGGCGAGGGCGATGCCCGAGACCACCGACGACTCCTTGACGAGAAAGACCACGTTCGCAACGACAGACGGGGTTGCCTGCTTCATAGCGATCGGCAGAATAACGTGGCGCATGGCCTGGGCGCGCGTCAGGCCCAAGACCTGGGCGCTCTCGTGCTGAACGGCAGGAACTGCCTCGAGGGCAGCTCGAAAGGCCTCGGCCATGTAGCTGCCACCCAAAAAGCCGAGACAGATAATGGCGCACGCCTCTTGGGAGAGCAGGATTCCCAGCTTGGGAAGGCCGAAGTACAGGAAGAACAGCTGCACAAGCGACGGAGTGTTGCGGGAAATCTCTATGTAGGCACCCACCAGCTGCTCGAGGACCGGCACCTTCCAAAGGCGCACGACTGCGCAAAGCAGGCCAACCAGCAGGGCTAAGACGATACCCCCAAAGGAGATGTAGAGCGTCACCTGTGCGGCCGCCACAAAGAACGGCACATATGAGCCGACAAGGCCCCAGTTCATCGAGTTCCTCTCCCCCTCGTTTTTATCCAACCTGTTTATCCTATCCTACCGATAGGAAAACGGAGGGAGAAATGCAACATCATAATCTCTGCGTAAGCATGAAGCGGTGGAAGGAGGTGTCGTGGGACAGGATTCTTCTCCGCGTCGTGTCGCCGTGCCGCAAAGTTGTAATTACAAGGCCCTGTTTCTCCAACTTACCGGCGCCCGTGCCGCAAAGTTGTAATTACAAGGCCCTGTTTCTCCAACTTACCGGCACCCGTGCCGCAAAGTTGTAATTACGAGGGTCTGTTTCTCCAACTTACCGGCACCCGTGCCGCAAAGTTGGAGATTCGAGGCCCCCTTTCTCCAACTTACCGACAGCGTTAACATCAGGTTTGCAACTAATTTACGGACTTGGGCGGCCACGGCCGTCGGAGTCCGCGAAAGCGGGGCCTGAATTACGGACTCGGGCGGCCACGGCCGTCGAAGTCCGCGAAACCAGGGGCACTTTTACGGACTTGGGCGGACGCGGCCGTCGAAGTCCGCACTCCCACGGCAGCAAACAAGAAAGAAGGGAACAAGGTCACGCTCGACCTTGTCCCCTTCTCTCCGACACGTCTTCCTGTCGGGCTACTCCTTCGCGCCCGTAACCTCATCGACCACCGCCATCGCGTTAAGGGAGCGCGGATATCCGATGAGCGGCAGGTTGTTGCTCACCACGGCAATGAGGAAGGCCCTGCTGTTTCCCACATGCACGTTGGCCGCGGTGTGGCTTCGCAGCTGACTCTCGCAACCGCCTTGGGCCGCAATGAAGCAGAAGGTCGCCATCTCGCGCTCCGCAATCGTCAGGCCCTCGCGCGTGTAATAGTCGCCGAAGCAATTCTTGACAAGCCACTCGTTGATCCATGGGTAATCGGCGTTGCCACGCGTACGGAAGCCCTGCATCTGCTCGCCAAAGCAAGCCACCTGCGCACGCTCACCGCCCTCGTAGCGACTCGCTTCGTCGGGCGTCGTGCTAGCCTGGCCCTCAAGCGGAAGGGCAATTCCGTGATTCTCAAAGACCTCGTCAAGAGCCGTGACGAAAGGTGAGACTCGGCCAATGCCCAGATAGGCAACCGCTTGGTAGACCACCTCTCTGATTGCCACGGCTTCGATGCCCACGCTGAGGGCCGCCGACACCATGGAGCGAAAGGCGTCAATCCCCTGGCAGCCCAGAAGCGTAGCAATCCAGCACAGGAAGCGAGCGCGGTCATCAAGCTGGTCGTCCGTCGCGGCGACGACCTCATCCAAAACGAAGTTACACACCCGCTCATAGAGCTCTGGGTCGGTTTCCCTAATGCACGGGACTCCTTCGGCAGGGGTCAAAAAGCCATCGCTCCGCATGCGTTTGAGCATATCGCGAGCAGCATCGGAGAGTCGGACATCGCACGTCATAGAAGGTCCTCCCAACATATGGCTCTTTATTTCTTCTCATTATTTATTGTATGCATCTGAGCGTAGCCGCCCTTGTCGCAAGCAGCGGCTACCGCCACCTCCCCGAGAGCTGCCGTTCGCAGCAAGCCTTTACAATGAGACGTAAGCAAACGTTTGGAGGGCTTATGAATCTGTTTGACGAGATGCCCCATATCGAAGGTGAGCGCATTCAGCTGCGCGAGTTCGTGGACACCGATGCCGACCAGCTCGACGCCTTCACTCGCGACGAGCGCGTCTATCGCTTCTTGCCCACCTTTCTCTACGAGCAGAAATACGACGACAAGCACCTCGCCATCGCGCGCATGCGTTCCGAGTGCTTCGATACGCACGAATCGATCCTCATGGCTGTGAGTCCCCTCGATGATCCGAGCGTCTTCATGGGGATTGCCGAGTTCTATGCCTTTGAACCCAGGAAGCCCAAGGTCTCTATCGGCTACCGGCTCGCCCAACCCTTCTGGGGACATGGGTTCGCGACCGAGATCAGCGGGCTTCTCAAGCGCTACCTGCTTGAGAAGGCGCAGGTCAGAACCATCACCGCTCACATCATGAAGGAAAACATCGCATCGGCGCGCGCCGTCGAGAAGAACGGCTTCAGGTGCCTCTACCCCAACGTGTGGGAAGATTGGAGCAGAGGGGAAGACGTGCTCGTAGACAAATGGATCTACAAGCGACGTTGGGAGACGGAAGAGACCAGCGGCGACTAGCCGTATCCCCCTAACGAATAAACGGCAATTAGCAGGGAGTCTTCATGAGTCTGCTCAAAGAGTTTTGCGCCGAGAACATGACGCTTGTCCCCGATGCCATCGCCGCAGGCGCAGGCCGCATCGAGCTATGTGACAACCTCGCCGTTGGAGGGACCAGCCCCTCGATCGGCGTCATCAGGTCCGCCGTCGCCTACGCCAAGGAACGCGACGTTGCCATCATGGCCATGGCCCGCCCGCGTGGAGGCGACTTTGCCTACAGCGAGGCGGAGCTCGCCATCATGCTCGATGACATTGCCTGGGCACGAAGCTCGGGCGTGACGGGCGTGGTCTTTGGCTGCACGCGCGCGGCAGGGCCGGAGAAGAACGTGCTTGACGAGGAGTTCACGAAACAGCTCGTGGAAGCGGCAAAGGGCGCAGGGTCAGGCCCAGCTCGTGACATGGCAGCCGTACAAGTGACCTTCCACATGGCTTTCGACGTGCTGGACGCAGACGAGCAGCTCAAGGCTATCGACACGCTCGCCAGCCTCGGGGTTGAGCGCATCCTCACCCATGGAGGCCCCGCCCAGCTGCCCATCGAGGACAACCTCGAGCACCTGCGCGAACTCATCGCCTACGCAAACGGCCGCCTCACCATACTTCCGGGAGGCGGCATCAACTGGAAGAACGCCGAAAGCGTTGCAGCCTCCCTCGGCGTGAGCGAAGTCCACGGGACCAAGATCGTGCAGCTATGACGGAATGAGTCAGTTACCGTAGTCCTTTTTGACTCATTTCACTTTTGATGTTGAGCGGAGGGAGCGGGGCGGAGGGCCTCGCGTGAACTCTGCGGCAAAGACGTTCGTCGCTTCGGCGCGGCAGCTGCGGGACTCGCTCGCTTCGCTCGCTCGGACAGACGATATGTAGGGTGATGATCGGGACCTCACCCTATGAAGCGCTGGCCGTCGAGCGGCCACATGGGCTAGGCTCGGTCTTGGAG
>CAJOKK010000023.1:0-12416 GCA_905235165.1 uncultured Atopobiaceae bacterium
ATGGGTACGCGAGACCACGATGGACGGGCGCTGACGCTCGCCGCGAATGGCCGGCGCGTTGGAGTTGGGGTCGCGCACGTCGATGATGATCGCGCGCAGGCGCTGGTTGTGCATGTAGCGCTCGCCGGCGGGGCGCTCGTTGCGCTCGTCGGGGTAGCGACGGTGGTCGAAGTGCGGAAGCTCGGCCTCAACGCCGTCGCGGATCTTCACGATGGTGAAGTCGGGCGTGGTCTGCAGCACGGTGCCGGTGATGATGTCACCGATGCGCTCAGAGAACTCCTCGTAGATCTGCTGGCGGGCGGAGTTGCGCACGATGGCCGAGATCTCGTTCTTGACATGCTGGGCGGCGATGCGGCTCATGTCCTTGGGCGTGACGTCAACCTCGTCGAACTCGGTGTAGAGGCCCGTCTCGTCATCGAAGGACTCCTCGCGCGGAACGAGCTCGTAGACATAGAACCTGCCGCTGGTACGGTCAAAGGTCACGCGAGCGCCGTCGGTCAGCTTCAGGACCTCGGCGTAGCTCTTGGCGAGCGACTGCTCGAGGCGATCGATAAGATACAGCTGGTCGATGTGCTTCTCCTCGCAGAGCGCCATCAAAGCTTCCATCATCTCGGATGCCATGATCGTATCCCCCTTACTCTTTCCCGGACCGAGCGGCGCGTGCGAGCTCGTCGTAGTCCGGCTTGATCTTTGCACTCTTGATATCGCTGATGTCGATGGTGAACTCGCCCTCATCGGTCTTGATGACGATTTGCCCATCAGAGCAGCTCAGAAGGGCTCCGGTGTACTTGCGGCGTCCCTCCTGGGCAGTCGTGGAGAGGGAGATGTCCTCCCCCACGAAGCGCAGGAAGTCGCGCTCGCGACGAAGCGGACGCGCCAGCCCCGGAGAGGAGACCTCGAGGCTGTAGGTACCCGGGAAGGGATCGGCCTCGTCAAGCACCTCGTTAATCCACGCGCTCTGGGCGCTGACCTCGTCCAACGAGATCGTAGGAAGCGACTCGTCGGCGTGATCGATGCGCACCCGCACAACCGGTGCCTTGCTGGAACCCACCACCTCGACATCGACGATATCGATGCCCTGCTCCTCGGCGCGCTTCTCGAGCGCCTCGATGAGCTTCAGCTCAAGCGGTGTCTGTGCCATGAGACCCCCTTTCATCCTCTCGACATACATAAAAGGAAGTGGGGCACACGTTCTGCCCCACTCCCTCAACGACAATTAAGACGCTACTCATAATAACACCAGCTCAGGCTTAGTCAAGCCCTAGGACGCACGCACACGAAAGCACCTCTGGAACAATCGGGTCATTCGGCGAACGGACGTCAATTGATGGCCTTGGTGAAGGAGAGGCGGTTGCGCGTGCCCCTTCGCTCGTAGACAACGTTGTCCATCGTCTGGCGAACGATGAAGATGCCGTATCCCCCGATGCCGCGCTCGTCAAGGCTGAGCGTGGTGTCGGGCGCATCGATGCTCAGCGGATCGAAGGGTCGTCCCTCATCCTCAAAGGTCACACGGATCGTATGGCCATCCTCCAGCGACTCAAAGCGGACCCAGGTGGGTCGGTAGCCAGCATCGCCATAGGCGTAGTCGCAGATGTTCGCAAAGATCTCGTCCATGGCGATATCGATCTGGATGCGGGTGCGGTCGGAGCATCCCAGGTGGTCGAGGTGCTTCTCGACAAAGGAGGTGATGAGGTCCACGTTATGAGTCAACGCCTGCGTTTCGAGCATATCTCCCCCTTCGGCCACCTGGACCCCGTCCGTGAAGCCGCCTTGATCCTCTGCGCCCAGGTACCTGACCGCAAGCATCGTGATGTCATCATATTGCGACTCGTCACCCACAAAGGCGTCGAGGTGTTCTGAGAGATCCATGCAGATCTGCTGGGCGCTGGCCTCAGGAGCCGACTCGGCAAGGCACTTGCGCAGGCGCGTCTCGCCAAAGGAGTCGCCCTCCTCGTCGTAAGCCTCGACGACGCCATCGGTATAGAGGAAGAGCGCATCCCCCGGCTCGAGGTCAAACTCGAGCAGGTCATACGAGGCCTTCTCCGAGCAGCCAAGAATCAGGTTATGGCCAAGGTTAAGCTTCGTGCACGCGCCGTTCTTGCGTAGGACATAGGGAGGGTTGTGCCCCGCGTTGACAGCCTGGATGTGGCCGGTGGCAAGATCGAGAAAACCAAGCCAGGCAGTGACGAACATGCTTGAGGCATTGCCCTCACAGAGGGCGGTGTTGGTGTGATTGAAGACCTCGTCGGGCGCAAAGCCCTGGTCTGCGATGGTGCGGACGAGGGTCTTCGCCCGCATCATGAACATGGCTCCGGGAACGGACTTTCCGCTCACGTCGGCAACCAAGAAGGCGAGATGGGCGTTGTCGAGCAAGAAGAAGTCGTAGAAATCGCCACCGACGAGCTTCGCGGGAACCATGGAGGCATAGATGTCGAGCTCATGACGGTTGGGATAGGGAGGGAAGATCGACGGGAGGGCGCTCGTCTGGATGGCGCGAGCGTACTCGAGGTCTTGGTCGATACGCGCCGCCTCCTCGGCGATGTGTAGCTTGAGCGCGTCAACCGTCATGTTGATGCCGTCGGAGAGCTGGGTGAACTCAAGGCTCGAGCGCTCGTCGATCACCTGGTCGAGGTCACCATCGGTAATTTGTCCCAAGCGAAGGACAACGCGCTGCAGGCAACTCACCACATCGCGGTCCATCAGGTAGAAGATGGAGACATACAGCATTGCGTAGACGAGGATCTGGGTGAACGAGCCGATGATCACCGACTCGTCTCGGGCCAGCATCGCCTCCCCGAGCGGAAAGACCGCTACGACACGATAGCCCTCGACCTCTCCACCCATCGCATAGCAGGGCTCGTCCATAAAGTCGGTCTCTACGAGCGTGCCCATCTGCTCCTGCAAGACGGACTTCAGGAGCTGCTGCTGCGATGCGATACGCGCAGACTGGGAGCTGCTGCTCCCCGTCAAGTTGGTAACGAGGGAGTCTGAGTTGTCAGCCGTGATGAGAAAGCCGCTCTCACCTATGCGCCGGTTGTAGGTGGAGCGCTTCACGTCGTCGTAGAGCTGCTCCCTAAAGGCCTCGGCACCATAGGAGGTCACCAAGTAGCCGCCCTCGATGCGCGAAACGCCATACTGCCGCGAGCGATCAAAGAGATCGGCGCTCCTACCGGTAACGATCTCATCTGCTTGCCAGGACCTAGACAGCCTGTCGACCATGGATGACAAGATCTTATCCTTTGAGATATCGCGACCAACCGAGCCGTCGTAGGAGCTCGCAATGATGAGGTTGTCTTCGTTCAGCACAAAGACCTCAGAGAGGCCAAGGTACTTCTGGGCATTGCCGAGGTTCTCCGCCGTGGCATCGTTGACGCTCGGAATTGCCGTCACGGCGGCGCTAACCGTCTCCTTCATCTTGTTCTGGGCGGCATCCGAGATGTCGCTCTGAACGTCCGAGAGGGTGTTAGCCAACAGGGACCTGGTTGAGTCTTCGGCCATTTGCGTGTGGAATACCAAGCCGAAGACCGTGGTAAGCGCAAATGCGACCAAGACCGACCTCAGGACGCCATTCTGGATTCGCCAGGTAACACGCACGTCTTCGCGGTTGTGGCTCATGCGAGCCCCGCGCAGGTAGGATGAGATCCACGTTGACAGGCCAGTTGAGATGCCAACGCACAAAATCATGGGTAGCGCACACGCCTTGACGATGACGAAGGCGTACTGGGGCGAGTCCATGTTGGTGAGAAGGACGAGCGCGAGGTGCAAGACCTCGTCAACAAAGCCCGCCGCAACGCCAACGGAGACGTTGGGCTTATCGTCAACCAAGATAGAGCGACGCACGTCAGCCGCATACATGCCCGAAAGGACCGTGGCAAGGCTACAGGCAAGGCGCGTGAACATGCCGCGACCCCAATAGGCCGCAAACCAGCGCTCAACGCCGCCAATGATGCCAGCAATGATGCCAGCAGGCCCTCCAAACACGAGGCCGGCCACAAGCGGGGCAGCATCACGCACGTTCATGGTGGCGTCAATGGTATGGATGCCGTACTCGGTACCAAAGATGGCGACGCAACCAAACACGACGCCAACAACGAGCTGCCAGAGCCAGTAGTCCTTCTTGCTAAAGCAATATTTGCCGTCAATCACCACAAGCGCCGCACTCACCAGGGGCGGCAAGGCCGTCGCAACGGCAAGCTGGATGACTACGGCAACATTCATACGCTAGAAACTACCTCCACACCGACATATCTGCCCCATCATAGCACCTCGTCAAGAGTGCCATTGGATAAGCTCAGGCAGCGTGTTGAACAGGAAACGTTCAACGTGATCTTGTCAGGCAAAAGAGGCGCACGCTCCCCAGTCAGCATTACCCATTCACCGACCGTCTCTGGTTCGGCAACTCGAAGTGTTTTATGAATACTCACTGAGCCGCGACAATTGTGGCGATTCGTGCTACTGTCATCACAGGGGAAAACCAGTAACCAAAAGGAGAGAAAAATGCACCCTATTATTGAAGCTGACGAGTGCGTGGGCTGCGGCGCTTGTGCTGATGCCTGCCCCATGAGCGTTATCGAGGTCGAGGAGGCCGCTACCGTCTCCGACAACGACGCCTGCATTGGCTGCGAGGCCTGCGTCGGCGCCTGCCCGACCGGCGCCATCACCGAGATCGCCGAGGACTAGTCACTAGTTCGAAGCCCTCAACAAGGCGAGCGCCCCGACTCCGTGTCGGGGCGCTTTTTTGTGGCAAGGTATTTGAACGGAATGAGTCAGTTACCGTAGTCCTTTTTGACTCATTTCATTTTTGATGTAGGCGAGCGAAGCGGGAGTGAGTCAGTTACCGGAGTACTTTTTGACTCATCCCGGGGAGCGGGGGGCGGCCCTGGCTTTCGTCCGGGAACGCCGAGGCGCCCCCGGACGAAAACTACTCGTCGCCGAAGGAGATGCCCATCATCTTTGCCTGACGGATGAGCTGGCAGTTAGGATCGACGTACTTGAGCTTGCCGGCAACTTCCGAGAGCGGAACGCGCACGATCTCGCGGTTGCGGTCGGCAACCATGAAACCGTACTCGCCCTCAAGAATGCCCATACCCGCCTCGATGCCCACCTGCGTGGCGAAGACGCGGTCACGGGCGCAGGGCGTGCCGCCACGCTGCGTGTGGCCCGGAATGGCCACGCGCACCTCTCGTCCCGTAGAGACGATGAGTTGGTCGGCAATCTCATTGGCAACCGTTGCGCTTCGCAAGCCCAGGAGCTTTTTGCGCTCACGCTTCTTCATGGCTGCGTGCTCCTTGGTGATGGCGCCCTCGGCGACGGCAATGATGGTGAAGCGCTTTCCACCGCGTTCGCGACGCTCGATGACATCGATGACGTTTTCGATGTCGTAGGGAATCTCAGGAATCAGAATAACGTCGGCACCACCCGCCATGCCTGCGTACAGAGGAATCCAGCCCACCTTGTGGCCCATGATCTCGATAACGAACACGCGGCCGTGCGAGCTTGCGGTGGTGTGGATGTCGTCGATGCACTTCGTGGCAATCTCGATGGCGGAGTCAAAGCCAAAGGTGTAGTCGGTGCCCCAGGTGTCGTTATCGATGGTCTTGGGGAGCGCGATGACGTTAAGGCCCTCCTCGGCCAGGCGATTGGCCGTCTTGGTTGAGCCGTTGCCACCACCCACCACAAGGGCGTCAAGGCGCAGGCTCTGATACGACCTGATCATCGCCGGGACCTTCTCGATACCATCGGGGGTCGGCTCGTCAAGAAGCTTGAAGGGGGTGCGACTCGTTCCCAGGATGGTTCCGCCGCGCGTCAAGATGCCCGAGAAGTTCTCGCGCTCCATCTTGCGATAGCGATTGTAGATCATGCCCTGGTATCCGTTGAGAAAGCCGAAGATCTCGACCTCGCGGCCAGACGTATACAAGGTCTTGGCAACCCCACGCATTGCCGCGTTCAGTGCCTGGCAATCCCCACCACTCGTAAGCAGACCAACTCGAAGCATGACGACTCCCCCATCAATGATTACTTACGCATCAGACGAACGTTCCATGCGCATTTTCTCACATCAGGCGCAGGCCATGTGCTCACCATCCGTAAAAGGAACAATCCCTAGCAGGATTTAGGAGGACGTGGGTCAGTCAGCCGCAGGCTCAGTCCTCAGGCAGCATATCCGCAAGTTCGCGCCTGGCTAAGCGGTGCAGAAGGTTTTCTTGCTCGGCCAAGCGAAATTCGCGGCAGTAGTCCAAGGCCGCATCAAGACAGCCGTGGCGGTAAAAGGGGGTGCAGATGGGCAAGAGAGGGCAGGTTTGGCAGCAGGGATCAACCTCATGCTCCTTCTTGAGCTCCTCGTAGCGCTGCTGATTGGTGATTCCCTCCCATACGTTGCCATAGATGTGGGAATCGTCAAGGTGCTGGCAATTCTGCAGATTTCCCTTGGGATCAATCACGCAACAGGATTCCATGCTGTCCGCTATACACAAGTTCGTCTTGAACGGTTCCGTATGGAGGACATCCTCTCGATAGACACCCGCTTGCGCGACCTTGTCCTCCACCTCACGGATACGGTGAATCAAGTCGACAGATTCCTCTTTAGAACGATCTTGGAAGAGAAGGGCGAAATACAGGCGAATCCTGTCAGTGCCGGCAAACTCCCTCAGGATGTCATCGACGAAATCTGAAAGGCCCTCTATGTTGCCCTCGTCGTAGTTACAGCGCAAAGCAACAAGGACTCCCTGGTCAACAAGGTTGTGAATACCCTTCATGACGGTGTCGTAATTATGGAGCGAGGGAGTGTTGAAGCGTTTTCTGAGCTCGTAGTCAGTGCGAAAACCGTCAAGCGAAACCTGTGCCGTACGAAGGTTCCATTGGTCCCAAGCTCGCTTTGCTAACTCGGGCGTCAGCAGGCTGCCATTGGTGACGATGTTCGATTTGAACGAGATGCCGCGACGCGTAAACTCGTCACAGAATTGGTCGATACGCGAAGTGGTGAGCAAAGGCTCCCCGCCAAACCAACGGAGCGTGATCTTCTCGCTCGACCTCGTTCGATCGATAAAGTCGACGGTTGCCTTGAAGGTTTCGTCAGTCATGGTGGTGGGAACGAAATCCTTCTCATAGCAATAGGTACAGCGAGCATTGCAAGCGGTAGTTGGGAGAATAACGTAATGCTTGATGCCGTCGGACGACTTGCGCATCGTACGCATCACCTTGAGCAGGAAGAGGTACTCCTTGCACTCGTCATAGTTCTCGCAAACGATGAAGCACCTCTCCGCCAACTCGACCAAACCATTTTGCTCAAGGTAGGTAAAGTCAACCGTTGACGATGCGAGGCCTTTCAAGGCCTCGTACTCTGCGGCAGAAAGAAGGGCAAGCTGCTTGGTAAGGAGGCTTTTGAGCAGATGCACCTCGCCCTCGTCATAGTTGATGCAAAAGCCAGAGAGTCGATAGCGCTGGTCACGAGGGAGCTTGGAACTCGCCCTAAAGGTCAACTTAGAAACACGTTCTTCGCCCTCATGCAGAAATCGCGGCATGACAACCCCTTCTCAAGCATCCAAAGTGAAAACAAAGGGTCTACCCAGTCAGCAACCGGGCAAACCCCTCAGTAAAAAAGTAACACCAGCCATCCTCTCAAGCCAAATCAGCTAGAGGATGGCTGGTGCTTGAACCTAAACATCAGGATGAGGATGCATCCTTTAATTAGTTCTAACCGATGGGGAACTCTTCAGTCTCGGTATCGCACTGCCAGCTGGTCCTGATGACGTCATCAGTATCGAAAACGACAACGTCCATCTCAAGGCTCTCGTACTTCTCCATAATCAATCTCCCTAAGCAAACATAGTAGGCAAACTTCGCGAATTGTACCACAAGAACAACTAATTATCCTGAATGCAAATCGGGGGAAGCGGAATATCATACTCCCAACACACCTCACGGCTCGTCCTAATGATGTCATCACAGTCAAAGGTGATGACCTCAAAAGAAAGCTCCTCGTATTGCTCCATCAATCGCACCCCCTCATTCAGACGCTCTCGTGACTTACGCCGCATAGAAAACACGCAGCGCGTCCAAGAGTTTGAATATGCAATTCGCAAGTCATTGTATACGTAGAACGGCTACGACTCCACCTTGTTTCAAACATTCAACATTTTTAATGAAGTCGAGCGGGTGCCCATCAGACATGAGAGGCACCCGCTCGAGATAAATTTTTAGCTAGGCAACGATATTAACGAGCTTTCCGGGGACGTAGATGACCTTGCGGATCTCCTTGCCCTCGAGATGGGCGGCGACCGCCTCCTTGGCGATCTGCTCGACCTCATCTTGCGGCGCGTCGGGGGCCACGTCGATGCGGGCGCGGACCTTACCCTTCACCTGGACGGCGATCTCGACCGTCTGGGCCTTCGCGGCAGACTCGTCAAAGGTAGGCCAGGGCTCGTCGTAGAGAGAGCCCGCAAAGCCGAGGGCCTCGTGGAAGAGCTCCTCGCCCCAGTGCGGGCAGATCGGCGAGAGCATGGCCACGATGTCGTGTGCCACGCGAGCACACAGGGCCGCGTCACGCTGGTCGGCCGGGGTGTCGACCAGATACTTGCTCGCGTCGTTCACCAGCTCCATGACGGCGGAGATGGCCGTGTTGAACTGATAGCGATCGAAGTCGGCGGTGCAGCGCAGGCCCAGCTCGTTCAGGCGACGCCAAAGCTCCGCAGAGGCACCGGAAAGCGTGGAGGGATCGAGCTCGCCGCCATCCTGGGCGCTCTCGGCAAGGCCCCAAACGGTACGCCAGGCGCGCTTGATGAAGCGGTTGGCTCCGGCCACGACGTCCTCGTCCCAGTTGAAGTCCTTCTCGGACGGGGCGATGAAGAGGATGGCGAGGCGCATGGTGTCGGCGCCATAGGGCTCAATGACGCTCGAGGGCGGAACGACGTTGCCCTTGGACTTGCTCATGGTGTCGCCGTTGGCGTCCTTCACCATGCCCTGGCAGAGCAGGTTGGTGAAGGGCTCGTCGAGATCGATCATGCCCATGTCGCGCATGACCTTGGTCCAGAAGCGCGAGTAGAGCAGGTGCAGGATAGCATGCTCGATGCCGCCGATGTAGTTGTCGACACCCATCCAGTGGTCGACGGAAGCCTTGGAGAAGGGTTCCTTCTCGTTGTGGGGATCGCAATAGCGCAGGTAGTACCAGCTGGAGCAGGTGAAGGTGTCCATGGTGTCGGTGATGCGCTTGGCCGGCTTGCCACACTTGGGGCAGGTCGTCTCGTAGAAGGGCGCATACTCGGCAAGGGTCTCGCCGGCACCGAGGTCAAGGTTCTCGGGAAGCATGACCGGCAGGTCCTCGTAGGGCACCGGCACGTCGCCGCAGCAGTCGCAATGAATCATGGGGATGGGGTTGCCCCAGTAACGCTGGCGGCTGATGAGCCAGTCGCGCAGGCGGAACTGGACCTTGGTACGGCCGACGCCACGCTCGCCCAGGTAGGCGATGATGGCGTCGACGGCCTCGGAGTGCTTGCCGCCGCGCATGCCCGTGAAGGGACCCGACTGCACGAGGTAGCCCTCGGCCGCCATGGCGCGGTCCCAATCGACATCGGTCACGACGAGTTCGCGCTCATCCTTGAGCTGTTCGTAGAGAGGATCGTCCTTCTCACAGATGATGGGCGGGATGCTCAGGCCGTACTTGCGGGCGAAGTCGAAGTCGCGCTGGTCGCCGCAGGGCACGCCCATGACGGCACCCGTGCCGTAGTCGAGCAGGATGTAATCGGCCACCCAGATGGGCAGGGGCTTGCCCGTGAGCGGGTTGATGACATAGCGACCGGTGAAGACGCCGTGCTTCTCGCGCTCGGAACCCTGGCGGTCGACCGAGGAGACCTGCTCCACGGACTTCTTGAGCTCCAGGTAGGCAGCCTCGTACTCGCTGCCCGCCACGAGCTCGGCAGCAAGCGGGCTCTCGGGCGGCAGCAGGAAGAAGGTCGTGCCGTAGAGGGTGTCGGGGCGCGTGGTGAAGACGGTGATCAGACGATCCGTCGCCGTGACGCCGTCCTCGGCAGCCAGGGCGAAATCGATCTCGGCACCCTCGGAGCGACCGATCCAGTTGCGCTGCTGTGCCTTGACGTTCTCGGGCCAACCATCGAGCTGGTCGAGGTCGTCGAGCAGCTCCTGAGCGTAGTCGGTAATCTTGAGGTACCACTGCGAGAGCTCGCGCTTCTCGGGCACGGTGCCGCAGCGCCAGCACTTGCCGTCCACGACCTGCTCGTTGGCGAGAACGGTATTGCAGGACGGGCACCAGTTGACCGGCGAGGTGGCGCGATAGGCCAGGCCCTTCTCCCACATCTTGAGGAAGGCCCACTGGCCCCACTTGTAGTAGTCAGCATCGCAAGTGGCGATCAGGCGATCGTAGTCATAGGAGAAGCCCATGCGGCGCATGGTCGCGATGGCCTGGGCCATGTTCTTGCGCGTCCACTCCCCCGCCTGGGTGTTGTGCTTGATGGCGGCGTTCTCAGCGGGCAGACCGAAGGCGTCGAAGCCCATGGGGTGCAGCACCTCGAAGCCGCGCATGCGGGCCTGGCGCGCCATGGCGTCACCGATGGTGTAGTTGCGGGCATGGCCCATGTGCAGGTCACCCGAAGGATACGGGAACATCTCAAGCACGTACTTCTTGGGACGCGAGGAATCGTCGCGGGCCTGGAAGGTCTTGTTCTCCTCCCACACCTTCTGCCATTTGGTCTCTATTGCCTCGGCATCATAGGCCGGGATGGTCTTGTTGTCTGCCATGGTCGTCGCCTTTCTCTTTTTTGCGCAACTTGGTGAGTCTACCACAGTTTTGATTCCAAAAGATCACATAGATCTACCTGCGATTATGCCCTTCTCCCAACAAGACCCAAACACCCAATGAGCCGCAAGGGCACTGATTCAAATATTGCTGCGTGCTATCATTTTTTCACGAGCCAATTCGAAGGGAACAAGATGAAGTTTAAGCACCTCAACCTCAAGTACACCGTGCTTACGTGCGGATTTATACTGCAGTCCATCGCCACCTACGGCTTCTCTTACAACTACCTCACACAGCGCGGCTTTGAGGACGGCCCTACCGGCATCGTCTTGGCGCTCTTCAACCTGCTTGCCATCTTTATCGCGCCGGCGGCGGGCGACCTCGTTGATCGCTATCCCCAGATCACGCAGAAGCGCTTCATCTCGGGTTCTTTCATCGTCAGCGTCCTTCTGGCGATGCTCATGTCGGTGATGCCGGACTCCCCCGCCCTCATTGCCCCGGCCGCCGTCATCTCCTTCGCATGCGCCTCCGCAACGATGCCCCTCATCTACAGCATGGCCTTTGACTACGAAGAGTTTGGCGGTCACATCAACTACGGACTTTGTCGCGGCATCGGCTCGCTTTCCTACGCGATTGGCTCAACCATCCTTGGCCGTCTGTGGGCAGCATATGGCTACGGCAGCTTCACCGCCTGGATGCTGGTAACCATCTGCATCGCCCTGATTGGCTGCTGGCTGATGCCCGAAGCACCGACGCCACTCGAGCAGCAGGCTCATGACGGCAACGACCCTGACGAGAATGAGCCGATCTCTATCACCCAGTTCTTCAGCACCTACCCTGCAACGATCGGGGTCTTGATCGCTCTTGTCCTTCTCTTCACCAGCCATTGCTTCGTCAACAACTACATGGGTGCCATCCTTGGCCAGTTTGTTCCCCCGGCAGAGATTGAGCGGATCCAGGGTAACGCCCTGTTCATCCAAGCGATTGTTGAGCTTCCCACGATGGCCTGCTTCTCCTTCATCGCGAAGAAGTTCTCAACCAGAAAGATCATGGCCTTTGCCTCGATTGCCTGGACGGTCAAGCACGTGCTCGTCATGCTGGCGCACACCATTCCCCTGTTCTACTTCACCATGATCTTGCAGATGTTTTCCTTCGCTGCCATCACCCCGGCGATGGTGTTCTACGCGAACGAGCAGGTTGACGAAGCCGACCGCAACAAGAGCCAGGGCATCTTCGCAGCCTCCATCTCAACCGGCGCCGTGCTTGCGAACCTGGCGGGCGGCTTGATCATTCAGCTGGCATCTGTGCAAACGGGACTTCTTGTTGGGTCAATCGTCTCTACGCTCGGCACCGTGCTCATGCTGTTCTCCCTGAGGAAGGGCAGGTAACTGGTCCTAAAGCGCGTGCTTACGCGACCGTCCTACCAGCCAAAAGGTGACAAAACGGAGCGCAAGATGTCGGGTTTTGTTGCCATGCCGCAAAGTTGTGATTGCGGGGCCCCTTTTCTCCAACTTACCGGCAAGCAGTGAGAATAACCAGCGCCTCACGCTGGTCGGGCTTCGCGGACTCCAACGGCCGGGGCCGCCCAAGTCCGTAAAACAGGGCTTCGTTTCGCGGACTCCGACGGCCGGGGCCGCCCAAGTCCGTAAAACAGGGCTTCGTTTCGCGG
>CAJOKK010000023.1:12424-12961 GCA_905235165.1 uncultured Atopobiaceae bacterium
CGGACTCCGACGGCCGGGGCCGCCCAAGTCCGCGAAACCGGGGGCTGAATTACGGACTTCAGCGGCCGGAGCCGTCCAAGTCCGCGGAAACCGGGCCTGTATTACGGACTTGAGCGTCCCAGCCCTGCCGCAAAGTTGTGATTGCGGGCCCCCTTTTCTCCAACTTACCGGCAGCCATGCCGCAAAGTTGTAATTACGGGGTCCCTTTTCTCCAACTTACCGGCAGCCCTGCCGCAAAGTTGTGAATAGGAGGGCCCTTTTCTCCAACTTACCGGCAGCCCTGCCGCAAAGTTGTAATTGGGAGGGCCCTTTTCTCCAACTTACCGGCAGCGGTGCCGCAAAGTTGTGAATAGGAGGCCCCTTTTCTCCAACTTACCGGCAGACCCCGCAAACTGTCACAGAATGGCTGGGGATGGGCCGGCACCGCGCCGCGCTCGCCCCCGAGCAGGGGCGGCCGTGGGAGGCCTGCTCGAACATTCTGCGGCAGTGAGAAGCGCAGGCGCGGCGGGAGCGAGGACTTGTCCGAGCGAGCGAAGC
>CAJOKK010000024.1 GCA_905235165.1 uncultured Atopobiaceae bacterium
ACAGGCCAGTAGCTCCAATGGTAGAGCGGCGGTCTCCAAAACCGTTTGTTGAGGGTTCGAGTCCTTCCTGGCCTGCCAGATTACATCACCGGCTTTCCCGCAAGGGTAAGCCGGTTTCTATGAATAGAGCGTCCATTTGAGGAGTAAGGAAAATGGCAAACAAGGATCGTCAAAAGAGAAGCGCCCGTCAGGCTCGCGCTCGTGAGCGTGAGGCCCTCCAGGCCGCTCAGCTTGCCAGCCAGCCTGAATCCTCCAAGGACAAGGGCGTAGTCAAGGCTGAGACCAAGGAGGTCAAGGCCAAGGAGGAGTCCGGTAAGGCTAAGGCTAAGGCTAAGGACAAGAACAAGAAGAAGGGTCCCTTCGCGCGTATCGGTCAGTACTTCCATGACGTGCGCGTCGAGATGGGCCGTGTTGTCTGGCCTTCTCCCCACGAGCTCAAGAACTACTCCGTTGCGGTCATCCTCATGCTGATCTTCTTCGGCTTTGCGGTTTGGGCTGTCGACACCGGCCTCGTTGCCGCTCTCTACACCTTCACTGGGCTGAGGGGGTAAGTGAGTCATGGCCAAGCGTTGGTATGTCATCCACACCTACTCTGGATACGAGAACAAGGTCAAGAACGATCTCGAGCACCGCATCGAGACCTATGGCCTTGAGGATCAGATTGTCGACATCCAGATTCCCACCGAAGAGATCACTGAGGTGAAGGATGGCGGCAAGCGTGAGACCAAGGAGAGCAAGGTCTTCCCGGGCTACGTGCTTGTTCGCATGGAGGTCGACGACAACTCCTGGGCTGTGGTTCGCAATACTCCCGGCGTTACCGGTTTTGTTGGCATCGACGGCAAGCCCACGCCGCTCCGTCGTTCCGAGTACAACAAGATCATGCGTCGCACCAACCCCTCCAGCGCGGTTGCTCCCAAGCGTCCCGTTACCACCACGAGCAACCTCGAGCCTGGTATGACCGTCAAGGTCGTCTCGGGCCCGCTGGCAGACTTCGATGGCTCCATCTCGGAGGTCATGCCCGAGGCTGGCAAGGTCAAGGTCATGCTCACCATCTTCGGCCGCGAGACTCCCGTCGAGCTTACCCTCGACCAGGTCGTCACCATCGTCTAAGCAAGGCAATAACGTCGACCCCGTAATCGGTGAGGATAGCTTCTCGGGTCGATTCTCAGATAGTCGTTACTTCGTATTTCAGGAGGCATCAAAATGGCCCAGCAGGTCGTCCGTTTCATCAAGCTTCAGATTCCCGCCGGTCAGGCTAACCCCGCTCCTCCCGTCGGTCCTGCCCTGGGTGCCGCCCAGGTCAACATCATGCAGTTCTGCCAGCAGTTCAACGCTGCTACGTCTGACAAGGCCGGCGACATCATCCCGGTTGAGATCAGCGTCTACGAGGACCGCTCCTTCACCTTCATCTGCAAGACCCCTCCCGCGGCTCAGCTCATCAAGAAGGAGCTCGGCCTCAAGAGTGGCTCTGGCGTTCCCCAGCGCGACAAGGTCGGCCAGCTCACCCAGGAGCAGCTCACCAAGATCGCTGAGATCAAGATGCCGGACCTCAACGCCAACGACATCGAGGCTGCCAAGAAGATCGTCGCCGGCACCGCTCGTTCGATGGGCGTCACCATCGCCGAGTAGCACCTACGTGTTTTAGCCCCGAAAGGGGAGTGTTGTGTGGAAGGGCACAAGCCCGCTACTACCACGACTACCACAAGGAGGTAGATCATGCCTAAGCATGGCAAGAAGTACAACGAGCAGGCCGCTAAGGTCGAGCGCAAGCTCTATGCTCCCAAGGCCGGTATGGAGCTCGTGAAGGAGCTCTCGTCCGCCAAGTTCGACGAGACCATCGAGTGCTCCGTCCGTCTGGGCGTTGACACCCGTAAGGCCGACCAGAACATCCGTGGCTCCATCTCCCTGCCTAACGGCACGGGTAAGACCGTCCGCGTTGCCGTCTTCGCCGAGGGCGAGAAGGCCCGCGAGGCTGAGGCTGCTGGTGCTGACATCGTCGGCGCTGACGACCTTGCTGCTCAGATCCAGGCTGGCAACATCGACTTTGACGCCTGCATCGCCACCCCGAACATGATGGGTGTCGTCGGTCGTCTCGGTCGCGTGCTTGGTCCCCGTGGCCTCATGCCCAACCCCAAGCTCGGCACCGTCACCATGGACGTCGCCAAGATGGTCAACGAGCTCAAGGCCGGTCGTGTTGAGTATCGTGCCGACCGCTACGGCATCGTGCACGTTCCCATGGGCAAGGCTTCCTTCTCCGTCGAGCAGCTCGTCGAGAACTACGGTGCCCTCCTGACCGAGCTCCTGCGCGTGAAGCCCTCTTCCGCCAAGGGCCGCTACGTCAAGTCCGTCACCTTCTCCTCCACCATGGGCCCGGGCGTCAAGGTTGACCCCCTGCACACCCGCAACTTCATGGAGGACTAAGCCACACGGCTTGTTTCCTGGCTTTGCCAAACGCCCCGGTGCTTGCGCCGGGGCGTTTTTTTGAGCGTGAGAAGAACGCGCGAGAAGGTCTTCTCTGCCGAAGGGCCACCTAGGCGGGCGAGGGGGGAGGGCGCATCGCCTGTTCTTCTCCCTAAGAGCGGTATGTGTACCCTTCGTGTTCCTGCGCTTTTATCCCCAACTTGCTTGACGGGGCGTCAACAAGCTGGCATCATTAACAAACGCCCGAAAGGGCTGCTTAGTACATAGCACATCCGCTGCCAAAGACAGCCGGTGCCGAGATGGCTTAAAGGGGAAACCCGCCTGCCGAGGTGGTCTTAAGATACTCCTTATGACCCCGTTTGGCTGCGCCAGGCGGGGTCTTTGCGTAAGGGCCCGCCCAGTGGCGGAAGTGCCCGATCGCAAATAAAGGAGGTGTAACACATGCCAGCACAGTCCAAATTCGACATGCTCGACAAGGTCAACGCTTCGCTCGAGGCTTCCAAGGGCTTCTATGTCATCGATTACCGTGGCATCACCGTCAAGGAGGCTCAGGATCTGCGTCGCGCCATCCGCGAGGCCGGCGGTTCCATGAAGGTGTACAAGAACAACATCGTCAGGATCGCCCTCGAGAAGGCTGAGCTCCCGACGCTGGAGGAGACCCTCGTGGGCACCTGCGCCTACGTCTTCTTCGACAGCGACCCGGTGGGTCCGGCCAAGGCCATCAAGGAGTTCGCCAAGACCTCCAAGAAGACCGAGGTCCTCGGTGGTATCGCCGACGGCGTCGCTCTTACGGCCGAGGAGGCTAAGGCTTACGCCGAGCTGCCGAGCTACGAGGAGCTTATGGCCAAGCTCGTGTACGTCATCGCCGCCCCGATGCGCGGCCTGATGACCGTCACCAACGGCCCCGCTCGTGGCCTGGCCCTCGCCGCCAAGGCTATTTCCGAGAAGCAGGCGGCCTAAGGCTGCGTGCATCCGCAAGTTCTATCGCACGGACGCACAAACCGCGTCCATACACTAAGAAGGAGTTTTACCATGACCGTTGAAGAGCTCGTTGCTGAGATTGAGAAGCTGACCCTGCTCGAGGCTGCTGACCTCGTTCACGCTCTCGAGGACAAGTTCGGCGTTTCCGCTGCCGCTCCCGTGGCTGTCGCCGCTGGCCCTGCTGCCGCTGATGCTGCCCCCGCTGAGGAGAAGACCAACTTCGACGTTGAGCTTTCCTCCGTTGGCGACAACAAGATCGGCGTCATCAAGGTTGTCCGCGCCCTTACCTCTCTCGGCCTGAAGGAGGCCAAGGAGGCTGTCGAGGGTGCTCCTACCGTCATTCTCGAGGGCGCCAAGAAGGACGACGCCGAGGATGCCAAGGCCAAGCTCGAGGAGGCCGGCGCTACCGTCACCCTGAAGTAACTTCTGTTACCAGGAATAGCGTTTACTCAAGAGGGGGTCAGGCTGCGTGCCTGGCCCCCTTTTTGGGCGATTTTGCCCCCTTTGTAGTGTTTCCAGGCGTGTTTTAGGGTTGCTCATAGGCGGCAAAACAGGCGGCAACCATAGGACCTTCACAAATGAAGCGCATAAAAGCGCAGGTAGAAGCTTTGGCGGCTCTTTATAATCCAAAAGTTGTGGATTGTCAAGACTTTTACATTGACGAAAAGGTGGTACTCCGATACATTATTACGTTGCGCAAGTGCCGCCTTTTTATACTTTTGAGGAGGAATTGCCTGGTGACTACCACAAAGAAAACCGTTGCCGCGCAGCCGGAAAAACGAGAGAGGGTCAGCTTTAGCAAGATCCCTCAGGCTATGGAGCTGCCCAATCTCATCTCGGTCCAGAAGGAGTCCTTTGAGCACTTCATGACCGATGGCCTGGCAGAATCTTTCGCTGAGTTCTCTCCCATCGAGAACTCCGCTGGCACCATGGAGGTGACCTTCGGCGAGCATCAGTTTGGCGATGCGCCGAACACCATCGCTGAGTGCCGCGCCAAAGACATCTCCTATCAGGCGCCCCTCTTCGTCGAGGTGCGTTTCGTCAACAAGGAGACGGGCGAGATCAAGGAGCAGCTCGTCTTCATGGGCGACTTCCCGCTCATGACGGATCGCGGCACCTTTGTCATCAACGGTACCGAGCGCGTCGTCGTTTCGCAGCTCGTCCGTTCGCCGGGTGTCTACTTCTCCTCCGAGATGGACAACGGCGTCCAGATTCACCGCGTGCAGTTCATCCCTGCCCGTGGCGCTTGGCTTGAGTTTGAGGTCGACAAGCACGGCCACCTGGTCGTCTCCATCGACCGCAAGCGTCGCCAGAGCGCGACGGTACTGCTGCGTGCCCTCGGCATCGCTGAGTCCGACGACGAGATCCTCTCCCTCCTGGGCGATTCCGACGTCGTTCGCTCCACCATCGAGCGCGACGTTGCCACCACTCGCGAGGATGCCCTTATCGAGATCTACCGTCGTCAGCGCCCCGGCGAGCCTCCCACCGTTGACTCCGCCCGTTCGCTCATCGACGGCCTCTACTTCAACAACCAGCGCTACGACCTGGCTCGCGTTGGTCGCTACAAGATCAACAAGAAGCTCGGTCTCGACATCTCTGACGACGAGAAGGTCCTCACTGCCGAGGACATCCTCTCGGCCCTGCGCTACCTGCTGGCCCTGCACGCGGGCGACCAGAGCAAGCACCTCGACGACATCGACCACTTTGGCAACCGTCGCGTCCGCACCGTGGGCGAGCTTGTCCAGAACCAGTTCCGCATCGGCATGAGCCGCATGGAGCGCGTCATCCGCGAGCGCATGGCCTCGCAGGATGCCGACGACATCACGCCGCAGAGCCTCATCAACATCCGTCCGATCGTGGCGGCCATCAAGGAGTTCTACGGTTCCTCGCAGCTCTCGCAGTTCATGGACCAGTCCAACCCGCTGGCTGGCCTGACCCACAAGCGTCGTCTGTCGGCCCTCGGCCCTGGCGGCCTTGCGGGCCACAAGTCCGGCTCCAGCCGCCGCACCAACGTGCCGACGGCCGTCCGCGACGTCCACAACAGCCACTACGCTCGTATGTGCCCGATTGAGACGCCGGAAGGCCCGAACATCGGCCTCATCGGCTCCCTCGCGCTCTACTCGCACGTCAACGAGTACGGCTTCATCGAGGCGCCCTACCGTCGCGTCGTTGACGGCAAGGTCACCGATCAGATTGACTGGATGACGGCTGACGAGGAAGAAGATCACAACATCGCCCCGGCCAACACCGCGGTTGACCCCAAGACCGGCGAGTTCGTTGAGCTCGACGCCAACGGCAACCTGGTCAAGGCCGAGCGCATCGTCGCCCGTACGCGCGACTTCGACGGCTCCTTCGGCGCCCCTGCTGAGGTCGAGGTCTCCGACGTCGACTACATGGACGTCTCGCCGCGCCAGCTGCTCTCCGTGGCTGCCAACCTCATTCCCTTCCTGGAGCACGACGACGCTAAGCGTACCCTCATGGGCGCTAACATGCAGCGTCAGGCCGTGCCCCTGATTCGCGCCACCTCGCCGCTCGTGGGTACGGGCCTCGAGGCTGCCGCTGCCCACGACTCTGGTGAGCTCATCTGCGCTCCGGCCGACGGCACCGTCGTCAAGGCCGACGCCTCGATGGTCGTGCTTGAGACCGCCAACGGCCTCGAGCGCTTCTTCCTCCCCAAGTACGAGCGCTCCAACCAGAGCACCTGCATCAACCACCGCCCGGTCGTGCACGCCGGCGAGAAGGTCGTCAAGGGTCAGCCCCTCACCGACGGCCCCTCCGTCGAGAACGGCGAGCTCGCCCTCGGCACCAACCTCACCGTGGCCTACATGCCCTGGGAAGGCTACAACTACGAGGACGGCATCATCGTCTCTGAGCGCGTTGTTCAGCGCGACCTGCTGACCTCCATCAACATCTCCCGTCACGAGATCGACGCCCGCGACACCAAGCTCGGTCCCGAGGAGATCACCCGCGAGATCCCCAACCTCTCCGAGGACATGCTGGCCAACCTCGACGATGACGGCATCATCCGCATCGGCGCCGAGGTCGGCCCTGGCGACATCCTGGTCGGTAAGGTCACGCCCAAGGGCGAGACGGCCCTCACCGCCGAGGAGCGCCTGCTGCGCGCCATCTTCGGTGCCAAGGCCCACGACGTCCGCGACACCTCGCTGAAGATGCCGCACGGCGCCTATGGCCGCGTCGTCGACGTCGTCCGCTTCAGCCGCGAGGCTGGCGACGACCTGCCGCCCGGCGTCAACGAGCTCGTCCGCGTCTTCGTTGCCCAGCGCCGCAAGATCCAGCAGGGCGACAAGATCTCCGGTCGCCACGGCAACAAGGGTGTTGTCTGTAACGTCCTTCCGGTCGAGGACATGCCCTACATGGCCGACGGTACCCCGGTTGACGTTCTTCTCGACCCCCTCGGCGTCCCGTCCCGTATGAACGTGGGCCAGCTGCTCGAGTGCCACCTGGGCTGGGCTGCCGCTCACGGCTACGACACCGAGAACCCCGACTCCAAGGAGTACATCGAGGGCCAGATGCACGTCGCCACGCCCGTCTTTGACGGCGCCACCGACGTTGAGGTTGCCGAGGCCATCCGCCGCTCCAACATCAACCTGATGAACAAGGCCATGCGCGACTACGGCGAGCACATGCGTGCCGACTTCGTCCCGCAGCTGAACGAGAAGGGCAAGACGGTCCTCTATGACGGTCGTACCGGCGAGGCCTTCGAGAGCCCGATCACCGTGGGCGTCAGCTACATCCTGAAGCTGGGCCACATGGTCGACGACAAGATCCACGCCCGTTCCACCGGCCCCTACTCCCTCGTTACCCAGCAGCCGCTGGGCGGCAAGGCCCAGTTCGGTGGCCAGCGCTTCGGTGAGATGGAAGTTTGGGCCCTGTATGCCTATGGCGCAGCCAATGTCCTGCAGGAGATCCTCACCGTCAAGTCCGACGACACCAACGGCCGCGTGAAGACCTACGAGTCCATCGTCAAGGGCGAGAACGTGCCCGACGCCGGCATCCCGGAGTCCTTCAAGGTTCTCGTCAAGGAGATCCGCTCCCTGGCACTCGACATCGAGCCCATCTCCTACCGCAAGCACGAGCAGGAGGCCAAGAGCGCCCGCGAGGCTGCCGAGGCCGACGCCGTGGAGGTCTTCGCCGGTGCCGAGAGTGCCGACGACCTCATTGGCGGTGTTGCCGCCGCCCCCGAGCAGAACGAAGAGGTTCTGATCGGTGATGTCACCAACGATAAGGAGTAGCGCAGTGGCAGATTTCGATTCGACTGATTTTGATGCCATTAAGATCTCCCTCGCCTCCGCTGACGAGATCCGTGGCTGGTCGCATGGCGAGGTCAAGAAGCCTGAGACCATCAACTACCGCACGCTGAAGCCCGAGAAGGACGGCCTGTTCTGCGAGAAGATCTTTGGACCGGTCAAGGACTGGGAGTGCGCCTGCGGCAAGTACAAGGGCATCCGCTTCAAGGGCATCGTGTGCGAGCGCTGTGGCGTCGAGGTCACGAGCGCCAAGGTGCGTCGTGACCGCATGGGCCACATCGAGCTCGCCGCTCCCGTGAGCCACATCTGGTACTTCAAGAGCCCCACGAGCTTCCCGCTCGCCCGTCTTCTCGACATCAAGAGCAAGGACCTCGAGAAGATCCTCTACTTCGCCAGCTATGTGATTACCTTCGTCGACGCCGAGGCCCGCGAGGCCGACGCTGCCGACCTCAAGGAAGAGCTTAAGGCCGACCTGGAGGAGCTGGACGCCGAGCGCGACGACGAGATCGCCCGCCTCAAGGCCCAGGGCGAGGGCGGCGACGAGTTCGACGACCTCGAGCCCCTCTCTGCCGACGAGATCCGTGCCGGCATCGCCGACCTTGAGGAGGAGTACGAGGAGGAGAAGCAGCTCCGCACCGAGGCTTACCAGAAGTTCATGCAGCTGGAGGAGCGCGACCTCATCTCCGACGAGGGTCTCTTCACCGAGATGCGCCGCTACTACTCCATCTACTTCAAGGGTGGCATGGGTGCCGAGGCCGTTCGCGACCTGCTTCGTGCCGTCGACCTCGAGCGCGAGGCCGAGGAGCTTCGCGCCATCGTCGCTTCCGACGACGCCCAGAAGCAGAAGCGCGAGAAGGCCGTCAAGCGCCTCGAGATCGTTGACGCCTTCCTCAAGGGCAACAACGATCCCGCCAACATGATCCTCGACGTCGTGCCGGTCATTCCGCCCGACCTGCGCCCCATGGTGCAGCTCGACGGTGGTCGCTTTGCCGCGTCCGACCTCAACGACCTCTATCGTCGTGTCATCAACCGTAACAACCGCCTCAAGCGCCTGCTTGACCTCGACGCTCCCGCGATCATCGTCAACAACGAGAAGCGCATGCTTCAGGAGTCCGTTGACGCCCTGTTCGACAACGGTCGTCGTGGTCGCCCGGTCACGGGCCGCGGTGGTCGTCCCCTCAAGTCCCTCGCTGAGGCCCTCAAGGGCAAGCAGGGTCGCTTCCGTCAGAACCTGCTGGGTAAGCGCGTTGACTACTCTGGCCGTTCGGTCATCGTCGTCGACCCGCACCTCAAGCTGCACCAGTGCGGCCTGCCTTCCACGATGGCGCTTGAGCTCTTCAAGCCCTTCGTGATGCGTCGCCTGGTCGAGCTCGGCAAGGTCGAGAACATCAAGGGTGCCAAGCGCGCCATCGATCGCTGCGAGCCGGCCGTGTGGGACGTGCTCGAGGAGGTCATTTCCGACCGCCTCGTTCTTCTCAACCGCGCACCGACCCTGCACCGTCTGTCCATCCAGGCCTTCGAGCCGGTCCTCGTTGAGGGTAAGGCCATCCACCTGCACCCGCTCGTGTGCGCCCCCTTCAACGCAGACTTCGACGGCGACCAGATGTCCGTCCACGTGCCCCTGTCCACCCAGGCGCAGACCGAGGCCCGCGTGCTCATGCTCTCGGCCAACAACCTGCGCTCGCCGGCTTCCGGTAAGGTGCTCACGGTTCCGTCGCAGGACATGGTCTTCGGCGTGTACTTCCTCACCACCGAGAAGGAGAACGTCTCGGGCGAGGGTCGCATCTTCGCGAGCTTCGACGACGTGATGAACGCCTACGACTGCCGTGACAACCTCGACATCCAGGCCAAGATCGAGGTGCGCGTCAGCTCTGTTGACGCCAACGCCTACACGGACGACGACCGTGCGATCTTCCGCGTCATGACGGGCCGCAACGAGTATGAGGACTACGACGTCACCGACGCTCCCGTCCGCATCAAGACCACGCTTGGCCGTGTCATCTTCAACCAGCAGTGCCTGCCTGCCGACTATCCCTTCATGAACTACAAGATGGTCAAGGGTGACGTCAGCATGCTGGTCAACGACTGCTGCGACCGCTACAACACCGCCGAGGTCGAGCCGATCCTCGACGCCATTAAGCAGACTGGCTTCCACTACGCCACGCGTGCGGGCCTGACCATCTCCGTGTGGGATGCCGCCATTCCCGACAGCAAGCCCGAGCTGCTCGCTGACGCCCAGGCCAAGGTCGACGAGATCAACGAGTACTACAGCGACGGCTTCCTCAACGAGACCGAGCGTCACATCGAGGTCGTTAACGCCTGGTCTGAGTGCACCGACGAGCTCGCCGTCCGCATGCTCGAGGGCTTCGCCGAGGACAACCCCATCTACATGATGGCTGACTCCGGCGCCCGAGGCTCCAAGACGCAGCTGCGTCAGCTTGCAGGCATGCGTGGCCTGATGGCCGACATGTCCGGCGAGACGATCGACCTTCCGATTAAGGCAAACTTCCGCGAGGGTCTTGAGCCGCTCGAGTACTTCATTTCTACCTACGGCGCCCGTAAGGGCCTGGTCGACACCGCGTCGCACACCTCCGACTCCGGTTACCTCACCCGTCGACTCGTCGACGTGGCGCAGGACGTCATCGTCCGCGAGGAGGACTGTGGTACCGACGAGGCCGTCACCTACCTGATCGTCAAGCCGGGCGAGAGCCAGGTTGACGCTGACCTCGTGGGCCGCTGCACGCTCAACGACGTCGTGGCTCCCGAGACCGGCGAGGTTCTTATCCCCGCCGGCGGCTACATCGAGTCTGTTGATGACCTCGAGCGCCTTCGCGCTGCCGGCCTGAAGAAGGTCGAGCTTCGTGCCCTGCTCACCTGCAAGTCCAAGTACGGCGTCTGCCAGAAGTGCTACGGCTGGGACCTCTCCACGAGGCGTCCCGTCAACATCGGCACCGCTGTCGGCGTCATCGCGGCCCAGTCCATCGGCGAGCCTGGTACTCAGCTTACGATGCGTACCATTCACTCCGGCGGCGTTGCAGGCGCTGACGACATTACGCAGGGTCTCCCGACGGTTGCCCGTATGTTCGACGTCGTTGGCAACGTTAACGAGAAGATCCTTGGTCGCGAGGCTGACCTTGCGCCCTACTCCGGCCGCTTCCGCCAGACGCCTGAGGGCAGCGAGTTCCTGCTGCAGATCCTCGACATCGACGACGAGACCCGCGTGCTTTCCGAGTGGCGCGTCCCCGCATCCGTGCGCTTCATGCCCGGCATCGAGGATGGCGTCGAGGTTCGCGCCGGCGACCAGATCACCCGTGGCTTCGTCAACTTCCGTAAGCTGCGTAGGCTCACCGACATCGAGTCGACGATGCACACCTTCGTCGAGTCGGTCAAGGACGTCTACACCAGCCAGGGCGTCGACCTGAACGACAAGCACGTTGAGGTTATTGCCCGTCAGATGCTGCGTCGTGTTCAGGTCACCAACCCCGGCGACTCCACCTACCTGCTCGGTCAGTACGTCGATCGCTACGTCTTTGCCGAGACGGTCCGCAACATCACGCTTGCGGGTGGCACGCCTCCCGAGGCCGAGCCGGTCATCCTGGGTACTCTCAAGGTCGCCAGCTCCATCGACTCCTGGCTCTCCAGCGCGTCGTTCATCCGTACCGCCGGCGTCCTCACCGAGGTCGCCATCGAGGGCGATATCGACCACCTGCTCGACCTCAAGTCCAACGTCATCGTGGGCAAGAAGATCCCGGCAGGCACGGGCCTCAAGGCTTACAACGACGTTAAGCTGACCTACCACGGCCAGAAGATCGACGGTCCTACCAGCCCCATGGCCAAGAGCCTTCCCGAGTGGGCCCCCGATACCCTCAAGGGCATCGAGGAGCAGCTGCCCAAGCAGCTCGACTGGGTTGGCGACGACTACGCCTACGGCGGGGTCTACTCCAAGAACGGCCGCACCCTCTCCAGCGAGGACGCGAAGCTGTACCTCTTCGACGACCTCGGCGTGTCGCAGCGCTGGACCAACAAGTTCAGCGAGGTGGGCATCGAGACGGTGGGCGACCTCATCGGCAAGACCGAGGACGACCTGCTGCGCATCGACGGCATCGGCGCCAAGGCCATCGAGGAGCTCCGCGACGGTCTTGAGGATCGCTCGCTGCTCTACATTCTCGAGCCGGATGAGGACGAGGCTGACGGCGAGGATCTGACCCAGCTGCTCAACATGGTCTTCTCGCCTGACGCAGGCGACGACATCATGCTCGGCACGGCTGCTCCCGCCAAGCGCACCTACGACACCGACGAGCTCATCGGTGGCTCCGAGGAGGAGGTCGCTGAGGAGGAGAGCTCCGACAGCCAGGTCATCAAGGAAGACCTCGGCTCCCTCCAGGACCTGCTTAGCCAGGTCGAGCGCAGCGAAGACGACATGATCGAGTAGCCTAGCTGCCTAAATAAGCTCTACCAAGCGGGCCCCGTTCCCACCAAGGAACGGGGCCCGCTTTCCGTCACGGAGTGGCAGAGTGAGTCAGTTACCGTAGTACTTTTTGACTCATTCACTTTTTGATATGTAAGGCGAGCCAGCTGCCCCGGTGCGGGCGACGGCGGGAGCGCCTGCGC
>CAJOKK010000025.1 GCA_905235165.1 uncultured Atopobiaceae bacterium
GCGCATACCAGGGGCCAATCGTTTCGTATGAGTAGAGCCCTTCTCCGTCGAAGGTCACGATGTCTCGGAAGGCCCACATTCCAAAGGCGGCAAACGTCAACAGGTAGACAAAACCAATGCTGCGCGTCTTCTCTTGGCAGAATCGCTGGATGTCCTCAAGCATGAACTACAAATGCCTTTCTTTAACAAGCGTCCAACAAGGGAAGGCGCGAAGACGATTCTCGCCCTATGGTCGGGCTGGCAGAAAGTCAGCCGCCCTGGATCAGCTCATTGCGGACCACGGTGCGCAGGCGCTCTTCGGCCTCGGCCTCGGCGTCCTTGTCGCCGCTCGCGCGGGCGGAGCGAAACTCGTTCAGGGCCGCGAAGAAGGCGGCGCCGTCGTCATCGGCCGGGGCGCTATCATCGGTCGGGGCGTCGTCGTTCTTGTCGGCATCGAAGGCACAGCGGTAGCCTTGTTGGCCGAGCAGGCCACAAAGCTCCTTGGCAAGCTCCTCATCGCTAGCGTCCATCGTGCCCTCCCCTACTGACCCATCATGCACGAGCCGGTGCTCGGGCGGTCTCGATCGCTCTTGACGTACGTGGTCGCGGCACCGCGACGGTTGCATTCGGCAAGCTCGAGCTCACCGTCTATGTAAGGCTGATACATCGCGTCGACCGCGCTCGAGAGGCCCGAGACCCCGTCGCAGTCGTCGCCCCATGAAAGCGCTTCCTGCACGATCTTGAGGCGTTCCTCACGCGTAGTGTCCTTAATCAGAATCTTCTTCGCCATCAGGCTCTTATCCTTCCGCACAGTCCTTCTCGCCGTCAGGCAGCTACTCACTCGAAACCTGCTCCTCGGCATCGGGTTCCTGCGCTTCTGCAACAGCTTTCTCAACGTCGGGCTCTTGGACGTCCGCAGCATCCTCGCCGTCGGGCGTCTGCTCCTTCGTACCGTGCAGCTTGCATACCCTACGGTCGTAGGTGTACAGGCCGTTTGTCTCCTCCTCGATATCGGTGAGCTGGGTATACACGAAGCCCGACAGGCCCTCGCCCTCAAGCTGATCGACATTGTCGAGAAGTTCGGAGATGGCCGTCTGCCACTCGCCCTCGGTCTCGAACTCGTCGTAGCCGTACTCAACCGGGTACATGCTGTGGCCACCCACACGCCAGGACAGGCCGCCCATCTCGGAGTAAACCTGAGCGCGGTAGCCACGCCACAGGGACCTGAGCACTCTCGTGCCCTCGATGTTTGCCAAGACCGACTGGTCTCCGGCAAGGCTCTTTCCCGCAAGCGGGTCATCGAACATATGGATGCCGCGGAAGTAGTTGTGCACGCCACGGATGTCGCCCGTACCCTGGTCGTACCAGCCACTCGCGGAGAGGACCGGACGCGTCGGGTCGAGCTCCCAGGCCTTCTGCGTGGCATGGCCCGCATCGAACTGACCCCAGGACTCGTTGAAGAGAATCCAGGTGAGGATGCAGGGGTGGTCAGAGAGGCGACGAATGGTGTCAACCATGCACTCGGTCCAGGCGCGGCGGTAGTTCTCGTCGGTGGAACCAAGGGTTCGATAGCTGTAGTGGTCGTCACGCACGTCAGACCAGGACGACCTGAAGAGGGTCGGGATGTTGCGCGCGGGCCACTTACCGGGAAGGTCGCCGCCCGAGGGCATGTCTTGCCACACCAGCATGCCAAGGCGGTCACAGTGCCAGTACCAGCGGTCAGACTCGATCTTGACATGCTTGCGCAGCATGTTGAAGCCCATTTCTTGGGCCGCCTTGATGTCGGCGACCATGGCCTCGTCGGACGGCGGAGTCATCAAGCCATCTGGCCAGTAGCCTTGGTCGAGCAGGCCGCGCAGGAAGACCGGCTCGTAGTTGAGGAAGATGCGCGTGTCGCCATGCTCGTCCTTCTCGACAGAGACCGTACGGAAGGCGCAATAGCTCTGAACCACGTCATCGCCGTAGCTGATGGTCAGGCGATAGAGATAGGGATCGTCCGGCGTCCAGAGGCGGGGGTAGTCGACCTCAAGTTCGGTCGTAACCACGCTCATGCCCTCGCCCGGCGTGGCCTCGCCACTCACCACGGGAAGGTCGGCATCGTCAAAGACGTCTACGAAGAGGGTTGCGTCACCCGCAAGCCAGCCCGTGACCTCCAGGATGCCGCGCTCCGGATCGACCTCCATGCTGATGCGCTCAATGTGCGTCTCGGGCACCACCTCAAACCAGACGGTCTGCCAGATACCCGACTGGGCGGTGTACCACATGTCACCGCGATCGAGGCGCTGCTTGCCGCGCAGCTGCGTGCCCGTCTCGCTGGGGTCGTAGACGCAGACGTCAAGCTGCGTCTTGCCCTCGTCGAGCAGGTCGGTCACATCGAACTGGAAGGGCTGGTAGGCACCCTCGTGGATGCCAACGCCCACGCCACCGAGATAGACGGAGCAGGCGTGGTCAACACCGTCAAAGTGAAGGATGATGCGGTCGTTCTTCTCATGCTCGGGAACCTCGAGGTCAAGGCGATACCACAGCAGCTCGTTGGGCTGCAGCTGGCGACCAACGCCCGACAGCCAGGCCTCAGGCGAGAAGGGCACGCGAATCTTGCCCTCCATCTCCTCGGGAGCAACCGCCCCTTCTCGCCAAAGCTCGGAGGCTTCGGGGCAGCTGACGATCGCATACTCCCACCAGCCATTCAGCACCCAGACCTTGTCGCGCGCAAACTGCGGGCGGGGATGCTCGGCGAGCGGTACGACGTCTCCATTGGCGGCTAATTCCTCGCCCCAGGGAGTGATGAGCTGGGTAGCCGGGAGCTCCTCGTGCTTCTTGGGGATGCTGTTGATTACTCGTATGATGTCGAGGTCCATATTGGCCTTCCTCAGATCCGTGCATGTCTCACAGCTAGAATAGGGCATTTGCGCATGACTGAGCACCGCGAAGCCCGAGGGTTTGGCGAAAGCTTGGGGTCGTGCACACACGGGCCAGATATGTCTCGCAGACGTTGTAATATACGTTGCGACCACATCGTGGGGCGCTTCGCTGAAGCACCTGCGCCCCATGGCGGTTTGCATCACAGGAATCCCAAATTTATCGCCGTTCATCTCCCAATGTTACCGATGACCGAGCTTTGTGCAGGGAAAACGGGGCGTTGGTCTGCGTGCGTGGCACTATTTGGGCATCTAGCGGCACAATTAGCAGTAACGAGCACGTCAACCATCGACACAGACTGCGAGGAGCAAGCTATGGCTGAAGCCATCAGAAAGGTCAACGTTGTTGGCCACCAGCATCCCGATACCGACAGCATTTGCGCGGCCATCGCGTATGCGTACCTGAAGTCGATCGTCGACCCGGGCACTGAGTACGAGGCCCGCCGCGCCGGCGCGATCAACCGCGAGACCGCCTTCGTGCTCTCGCACTTTGGCTTCCAGGAGCCGCGCCTCATGACCGACGCGAGCCCCCAGATCAAAGACACGAGCTACAGCAAGACGCCCGCCATCAACGGCGAGACCAGCCTGTATCGCGCCTGGAACATCATGCGCGACAGCAACACCTCAACCCTGTGCATCACCGACAACAGCCGCAACATGCAGGGCATCATCGCGGTACGCGACATCGCCAACGCCAACATGGACATCCTTGACAGCGAGGTCGTCGGCAACTCGAAGACGCGCTTCTCCAACATCATCGACACGCTTGAGGGCGAGCTGATCGTGGGCAACCCCGACGGTGCCGTCACCGGTGGCCACGTGGTCGTGGGCACCAGCCCCGAGATGATGGAAGGCTACATCGAGAAGGGCGACGTGGTTCTCACCACCAACCGCTACGAGACCCAGGACTACGCAGTGCGTGCGGGCGCTGGCCTGCTCATCGTGTGCAACTCCGCGCGCGTTTCTACCGTGGTGCGCGAGTCTGCCGAGAGGTGCGGCTGCGCCATCATCGCCACGAAGTTCGATACCTACGCCGCGTCGCGCCTCATCACCATGTCCATCCCCGTGCGTGCCAAGATGCTCGACGCCGAGCAGATCGACCGCTTCTCGGTCAACACGCCCGTCGAGGACGCGCAGAAGGTCGTTGCCAGCACCGGCCACCGCTTCTTCCCCGTGCTTGACGAGGAAGGCCACTATGACGGCCTCATCACCTCGTCCGACATGATCTCTCCGCGCAAGAAGCACGTGATCCTTGTTGACCACAACGAGCGCAGCCAGGCGGTCTATGGTCTTGAGCAGGCCGAGATCAGCGAGATCGTTGACCACCACCGCATCGGATCGGTTGAGACGAGCGGCCCGGTGCTCTTCCGCAACATGCCCGTTGGCTGCACCTGCACCATCATCTATGACCTCTATCAGGAGAACGGCATCGAGATCCCGGCCAAGATTGCCGGCCTGATGCTGTCGGCCATTCTCTCCGACACGCTGTGCTTCCGCTCGCCCACCTGCACGCCGCGCGACAAGTTCGTCGGCCTTGAGCTTGCGAAGATCTGCGGCGAGGATCCCGACACCTACGCCGACAAGATGTTCGACGCTGGTGCCGACCTCAGCGGCCGCACCGCCGAAGAGGTCTTCAACTCTGACTTCAAGGTGTTCAGCCGCGGCAACGCACGCTTTGGCGTGGGCCAGGGCTCCTTCATGACCGAGTCGTCGCGCAAGGCCGCCGAGGAGCTGGTTGGTCCCTACCTGCGTGACGGTGCTGCCGCCAACGAGCTGCCGATGGTGTTCTACCTCTTCACCGACGTGAAGAGCCAGTCGTCCGACATGCTGTACTGGGGCACGGGCGCCGAGGAGGTCGTGCGTCGTGCGTTTGGCGTTGAGCCCCTGGACGGCGTTGCCATTCTCCCTGGCGTCGTGAGCCGTAAGAAGCAGGTTATCCCGGCCATGATGGAGACCCTGCAGCGCATCCAGGAGGAGCAGGAGTAAGCGCTCAACCACATGTGACTTTGAGGCCCGCATCGCTTTTGTGGTGCAGGCCTTTTTGGGAGTGAGTCAGTTACCGTAGTCCTTTTTGACTCATTCTGTTCGCTGGCGAACAGAATGAGTCAAAAAGGACTACGGTAACTGACTCACTCGGGGCCTTCCGCCCCGCCCTCCCCTCCGCCGTCCCCCGGCATCAAAAGTGAAATGAGTCAAAAAGGACTACGGTAACTGACTCACTCCCAAAAAGGTGGAAGCTGAGGTGGCGGCTATGGCGCCGTCGGATGCTGCGGTAAGTATTTGGCGCAGGGGCTTTTGGCGCACGTCGCCTGCCACATACAGACCCGGAGTCTTGCAGGAGAGGTCATCGGCGGTGATGACGTAGCCGTCTGCGTCGAGATCGGCCAGGTCGGCAACGAGCTCGCTTGCGGGAACCCTGCCCACAAATACGAAGACGCCCGCACCCTCCGGGTACTTCTCGACATGCTCTTCGCCGGTCTTGTTGTCGCGGAGGGTCAGCTCGGTAACAAAGCGCTCGCCGTCAACCTTGGTCAGGCTCGTAAGAAAGCGCACCTCAATCTTGTCGTGACCAAGGGCCTCTTGTGCCAACGAGGCCTGGGCGCGCAGGTAATCTTTGCGCACCAGAAGGGTGACCTTGCTGGCAAAGCGCGTAAGGAAGAGCGCCTCCTCAACGGCAGAGTTGCCTCCACCCACCACAAAGACCTGCTTGCCTCGATAGAACATACCATCGCAGGTTGCGCAGTAGCTCACTCCCCTACCGGAGAAGTCCTTCTCGCCAGTGAAGCCTGCAAGGCGCGGGGTGGCTCCACCTGCCAAGATGACGGCCTTTGCCTGATAGGTCTCGCTGCTTGCCGTAACCTCAAAGGTGCCGTCGGGCTTATGCTCAAGGGACGTGACCTTGTCGGACACGATCGTGGCACCAAATTCCGTTGCCTGGCTCTTCATGAGGTCGATAAGGGAGTAGCCGTCGGCGTGGGGCACGCCGGGATAGTTGTCGACCTCGGAGGTGAGCAGGACCTGGCCGCCCACGGCCTGCTGCTCAAGCACGACGGTGTTGAGCAAGGCTCGCTGGGCATAGATGGCTGCCGAGAGACCGGCTGGCCCGGCTCCCACGATTACGAGGTCAAGCAGCTTGTTGTTGGCCATGGGTGCCCCCTTCGGTCGGATTTGCGAATACGGTAGCACATCGTCCTCGTGCCGCCTGCCCCTTCTCGCCAGCAGCGGAACAACCGGCTAGAGCGAGCTGCCGGCCTCCTCGGCAGGAAGGCTCACGCGGGCGCTCGTGAAGCCGTGGCCACGCACCTCGTTGATCTTGGTGATGGTGATGAAAGCGGCTGGGTCGATGGTGCACACGAGGTCGGTCACGTCGTAAACCTTGCGGCGCGAGATCACGCACATGATTCCGTTCTTCTTCTCGCGCTTGAAGCCGGTCTCAGCCATAAGCATCGTCACGCCCACCTTCTTCTCCAGGATGAGCGCCTCGCGTATCTCCTCATAGCGGTCGGACACGATGAAGACCTGCACGCGGTCTTTGCCGGCAATCATGGTGCGATCGAGCACCAAGCCCGTTAGTACCAAGACGAGCAGGCCCAGCATGATCTGCTCGGAATCGCAGGAGAGCGCCATGCCGCCCATGACGAGAAAGTCGGTGATGTAGATGAGCACCGAAAGCGGGATGTGGAACCAGTGGTGCAACACCATGACCACCACGTCCATGCCACCAGTTGAGGAGCCCACGCGCATGACCATGCCCATGGCCACTCCCATGAGGCAGCCGGCAAAAATGGCGGCAAGAAGCGGGTCGTCGGTCAGGTGGGTGATGCCCGGAATGCGCTCCATCACAGCAAGCGCCACGGGGTAGATGACGGAGCTGACCACGGTAGTGAGGAAGAACTTCTTGCCGAGCACCGCCAGGCCAAAGAAGAGCAGCACCACGTTGAGGATAAGCACCGCCAAGGCCACGTCAAGGCCGGGAAAGACGTTGCCCAAGATGACGCCGATACCCGTGGTGCCTCCCATGATGATGCCAAAGGGCATGATGAAAGCCGCCACGAGGAAGGCGACCATGGTGTTGCCCACCACGAGGATCGCCAGGGTGATCAGGGCACGAATTTTGCGAGAAAAGCGCCACATGCTAGGCTCCTTCAGACATACAAAAGATGCGACCGGGCACGTGTGTGCAAGGCCGCATCCTATTGTGCCACGCTGGGCATTTGCGCAGGGGAAAAGCGCGCGCCACTAGAAAATGTGCAAGAACAGCAAAGCCAGCGCGTAGCCGAGGGCACCGCAACCCGGGAAGGTAAGCACCCAAGTCAGAACCATGTCCCAAGCGATCATCCAGTTGACCGTGCGGGGGTTCTTGGCGCTGCCGGCACCCATGATGGCCGAAGACTTGGTGTGGGTGGTGGAGACGGGCATGCCCAAGATGGTGCAGATGAGCAGGCTGAGGCCGTCGGAGAGCGACGCCGCGGCGCCCTGGTACTTCTCCATGGGGACCATCTTGGTGCCCACGGTGGCAACGATCTTCTCGCCACCAACCGCCGTACCGATTGCCATGATGCCCGCGCAGGCAACCATGAGCCACATGGGATAGCCGTGTGCCTTGGTGATGTCGCCACCGGTGGCGAGCATGACGGCAAGGGTAGCCGTAGACATGAACTTCTGGCCGTCCTGCGCACCGTGCATCAGCGCGCCGAAGCCCGCAGCGACCGCCTGAAGGTAGCCAAAGATGCGGTTCGTGCTGTGCTGCTCGCAGTCGGCGCAAAGCTCGCGAATGATTTTGGTAACAATGAAGCCACACACGAAGCCGAGAACCGTAGAGAAGAGCAGGCCAAAGATGACCTTCTCCCACTCGCTCATGTTGATGCCCTGAATGCCGCCCGACACGGCGATGGCCGCACCCGACAGTCCTGCGATAAGGGCATGGCTTTCGCTGGTAGGGATGCCGAAGGCCCACGCCACGCTTGCCCATACCACGATGGCCACCATGGCCGCCGCAAGCGAGACGAGCGCGTTATGGGAGTTGCCGCCAAAGTCGACCATATGGCTGATGGTGTCGGCGACGGCTCCAGAAAGAATCGTCGCGCCCACAAGTCCCACGAAGTTGGCGATCACCGCCAGGATGACGGCGTTTTGGAAGGTGAGCGAATGGGTGCCCACGGCATCGGCAATCGAGTTGGCGGCATCGGTGGCGCCATTGACGAAGATGGTTGCCGCGATAAGTACCATGGTGAGCGCGAGCAAGGGGTCGGAACCCATCATGGTCAGGAACTCTAGGAAGGTAGGCATGGTTGTTCCTCTCGACAACGCATAGGTTGCCCCGCAGGTAGCGAACGGGCTGGGACAAGCTTGCGAGAAGCGGCTTGTCCCAGCCCTTTGCCCATGTTCGGCAACTCGTGCCTACAGCTTATTGCCTGAGGGCGGCCTTGTTTTGTTACAGGCGTGTGAACTCAGTTCCAGCGGACGAAGTTCGCTAGTTTGCGGCCGAGGAGGATGCCTGCTCAGAGGAGGCGGACGTCTTCGCGGGGGCAGCGGCCTGCTCGTAGAGCTTCTCGAGCACGTCGGGGGTGACCGAGCCGACCTGGTTGTAGATCACGACGCCGTCGCGGTCGAGGACGATGGTCTGCGGCAGGGTGGACGAGCCGTTGACGATCTTCCAGAGGGTGTCGTCCGAGGTGTCGGTGGCGAAGGGCATGGCCCAGCCCTTGTTGGCCAAAAACTCTGCCGGGTCGTCCGTCACGACGGAGGAGTGAACAGCAAGCATGGCGATGTCATCCTCGTGCTGGGTGTAGAGGTCGGAGAAGTAGGGCAGCTCCTGGACGCAGGGCGTGCAGTAGGTTGCCCAGAGGTTGATGAAGACCGGCTTGCCGCGGGTGTCGGCCAGGTGGAAGCTGCTGCCGTCGAGGCACTCGAGCGTGAAGTCCTCGAGCTGCTTGCCCGGTTCGTAGCCCGTGATCGCAGTGGCGTCGGCAGAGCCACCGTTGCCGCTCTGCTTGGCGGCGGGATCGAGGAAGTTGAACCAGACGAGGGCGCCGACAAGAACGGCGAGCGCGATGGCCCAAGCCAGGCGGCCCTTCTTCTGGCGGTCGTTCTTCTCCTCGGCAGTAAACGAGGCTTCAGGCGCCTTGAGAACGACCGTGCCAGCGTTGAAGGTAATCGCCTTCTTGGGGCAGACGTCCACGCACTGGGCGCAGTTAATGCACTCGTGGTCGCCCACGCGCAGGACGTCCATCTTGCAGGTGTTGACGCAAGCACCGCAGTGGTTGCAGCAGTTCTCGTCAACGCGCACGCCCGTGAGGCTGAAATGGTTGAAGAGGCCGTAGATCGCGCCGAGCGGGCAGATGAAACGGCAGAAGGTGCGGTAGCAGAAGACGCAGGCCAGCGTGATGAGCATCAGGATGACGAACTTACGAGTGAAGAAGATGCCCAGCATGCCAAAGAGATCGGTGTTGTGCGGGTTCGCAAGGAGGCCGATGGCTCCTCCGAGGGTGCCCGCCGGGCAGATGTATTTGCAGAAGCCCGGCATGGGGATGTCTTGCGTGAGGCCATAGTAGAGCGGGATGGCAATGACGAAGATCGCCAGGATGACGTACTTCAAGTAGGAAAGGGCGCGGGTGAAGCGGCTCTTGCGGAGCTTGAAGGACGGGATCTTGTGAAGCAGCTCCTGGATGAGGCCGAAGGGGCAGAGCCAGCCGCAGATGGTACGACCAAGCGTGACGCCAAAGAGCAGGATGATGCCCATTACGTACCAGCCGGCACGGTGACCGGTGGAGGCAAGCGCGTTTTGGATCGAGCCGAGCGGGCAGGCGCCGGCGGCAGCAGGACAGGAATAGCAGTTGAGGCCCGGAACGCAGGCGTACTTAGCCTTGCCCTGGTAGATCTCGCCGTCGATGAAGCCCTTCACATAGGCGTTGTGGAGAAGGGCGCTGTAGAGCTGGATGAGCCTGCGCGTGCTGGGGCGCAGGCTACGCGATGTGGTGTTCGTTGTCTTATCCAAGGCCGATGCACTCCGTACAGATCTTGATGGCTTTTCCGAAGACGTCCATGGCGCTGCCGTTGAAGACGCCCGCGACGATGAAGACGAGGGCGAGGGCGAAGGTCACGCGGCGCCGAAGGGCGAGGTGAGTGGGAACGGGGACTGCGGTGGGGCCTGGCGTTGCGGCGGAGACGATGCGAACGGGCTTGTTGCCCTTCTCGTCTTTGATGCCGAGAACAAGGCACGCAATGGTCGTGGCCAGGCTCAGGAGGAAGAGCGGAAGGACGGGAACACCGAGCAGAACCGCGGCAACCTTCTCGCGCGTGTAAATCGAGCTCAGGGGATCAGCGGCCTTCTCGGCAAGGCCGACTTGGTAGATGTTGATTGCCGACGCCACAAGCGCCACGACGAGCAGAACGCAAAGAACGGACTGCACAATCAGGAAGAGCCGCTTCTTGTTCATGGGCACTCCTCTCTTGAAACACGTAAAGGGGTCCTACCAAAGCCGACCTGCATGACCTGGTAGAACCCCCAAAAAGCCGAAATTATGCCGAGCGCTCGCCCGTTACCAGCTCTGGCTGATACTGAGCCTTGCCGAAACCGAGAATCATTCGGCAGATTCCGCCGACGATGGGCACGGCGAGCAGGATGCCGAAGACGACGTTCTTATCGAAGGCCTTTGCCAGCTTGATGCCCTCGATAATATTAAGCACATAGAGCAAAGCTATGAGCGCATAGCTGACGACATACAGGGAGTTCGAATTGCATGCGCCGATCAGCGGCCCGATGAGTGCCGCGGCGATGCCAATCCAACCGATCCAGGCCAGCGCGAACTCGTCGTAGTCGGCCAAAAATGGAATCCAGGCATGCCAGCCCTTCTTGCCAGCCTTCCTGAACAGGACGATCCTGCCGACGAGCGTGAGCAAGATACTGAGCAAGAGGCCGGCATAGACGAGGGGGGCAGGATTGAAGGGCTTCTTGAACTCGACGGGTGTGCCGTCGTAGCTCGGGGACAGGAAGTAGTCGACAGCCTCGGCGAACTCAGCCTCGCTCTGGAAAGCGCCAACCTGAACCCTACCGACCATGCCGCTCTTGTCGATGAAGATGTTGACCGGAATGCTGGAACCGGTTATGAAGCTCAAGCCGTCGGCTTTGTAGCCCACGGGGAAGGTGAGCTTGTGCTCAGCCTTATAGTTGGCGATGAGTTCCTGAGTATCGTTCGGATCGACCGTGAGCGCGACGATCTCCATCTTGTCTTTGTTGGCCTGGTAGACCTTCTCCATCTCGGGGAACTCTTTCTCGCAGGGCCCGCACCAACTTGCGAAGAGGTTGAGGATGACGAGGTCATGGTCTTTGAGGAGCTCGGAGAGCTTAACCTCGCTGCCCTCCGTCGTTGTCACCGTGAACTCGGGCATGGTGTCACCGGGGTTGATGCCGATGCCCGTGTCTTCCGCTCGCGCGGGAACTGCGGGAACCGCCAGCAAGGCGACGAGCATGATCGCCGCCAGGATCGATGTGAGAACCTTTTTCATGTGGCCTTCCTTTCGTTTCGTAAAGCAACGGCCCCGCGACGTGGCGGGGCCGTAGAACGGACTCATTGGGGAGGACTATTCCTTCTTGAGAACGATTGTCAGGGTACCGGGCTTCTCGGGAGCCTCGTACTCCGTATCGTCCTTGGCGTAACCGTCCGGGGCCTTGAGGACGTGAACGGTGTAGCTGCCGGCCTCCTTGTCGAAGGTCGCGACGCCCTTGTCGTCAGTCGTGCCCATGACGCATTCTTCGTCGCTGCAGAACTGGATCGTGGCGCCGGCGACGGGCTGTCCTGCCTCGTCGTTTACCTGAACCTGGTAGGGTGTCTTCGAACCGCCGCATCCAGCAAGAAGACCGCCAGCGATGAGCAGGACGAAGGCAAAGGCCAAGAGACGCTTCAAGCTCTTCATGGGAATCCCCTCTCTATGGTTTGCTCCGATGCCACAAGATTATACAAGCTCAAATGGGGTTCGTGCG
>CAJOKK010000026.1 GCA_905235165.1 uncultured Atopobiaceae bacterium
TGCGTCCTCGAGGAGCCCATCACCACCAGCAACTCGACCTTCTGGAAGCTGACGAGGCTCGAGAAGGGCGGTAGCGGTCCCTACGACAGCTACTTCATGGACGGCTTCGCCGAGAGCGAATACGTCATGCAGGTCTACTCCTCCCCGTATAACCAGGCCAGCGTGGGCAAGTTCCTCAACTTCTACGGAACAACCAATAACAATGCCGGACTGCAGCTGACGGACACCCCCCAAGCGGTGCGCCTCGCGAAACGGGACGGGGGAAGGGTGAACATCTTTGCCACCACGGGGCAGGAGGCCGGTTGCGTTGACCTCGCCGGCGGCGGCAGGGGCGGCAACTTCCACGCCTGGGGTGGCGCTGGCGCGAACAGCTCCCAGTTCTCCTTGGTCCTCCCGTCCGTGGAGGATGGTGACCTCAGTGATTTGTATCGCGTCATCGTTAACGAGACCTTCGGCAACCCGCGTGCGGTCCTCGAGGGCAAGACCCGTGACCAGTACAGCCTCGAGGCTACCCAGCAGGGCATGAAAAACCGTTACTACATCGACCAGAACAACACGGTCTATGGTGGCCACACGGTCTGGCAGCTCAACTGGCGTCAAAACGAACAGGTCACAATGCGGGCGTATGCCGGCGCGGGCGAGAACAACAACAAGTACCTGAACTTCGTGAACAGGTCCGGCGCCGGAAACAACAAGTTCGGCCTCGGTATGGGAAACAACGCCGAGTGGCTCCAGGTGCTCTGGAGAGGCGGCCAGAGGATAAATGGCACCTTCCAGATCAAGCACCTGAACGAGGACTACGCCGTCGAGCAGGACGGTAACGGTCAGCACATGGACTGGGGCTTCACTGCTTGGGATCTAAAGAGGGATTATAACGACGATTCGTGCTATCAGATCATGGTCGGCTACCCGGTCACGAAGGTTAAGCCTGCCGATGACGCGTGGTATGGCAAGGACCCGTGCGGCCTCGACGGCAGGACCTACATCCTCATAAACAACAACAACAACCTCTACCAAAACAAGAGTGCCATCCTCACGTCAACAGAGCACAGCAATAATGAAGGCAGGCTTGAGGCCCTGACGGGAGACCTCCAGGGCTCGATTCTCAGGAACGTCCAGGATAAGAGCGGCAAAAAGGAAGTCGAGGCAACGAAGTGGACCTTCGAGGCCGGCGACGGCAACGACAAGGGCTACTACTACATCAAGGACTCTGACGGCAACTACCTGAACGTGAGCGCGAGCGGCGTTACGGTCAGCGGCAACAAGCAGAGGCTGAAGGTGAACGTCGGCGGCATCGGCGAGCACCTCAATAACTTCCCCGGGCAGGTCTGCATCACGAGCGTGCCTGGAGACACGGGTAACGTCGCCTACGCCGTCAACGTCGCTGCTGCAAACTACGTGAACGGCATCGCCTCTTACGAAAATGGCCCGCACTGGAAAGACGGGGCGGACTGGTTTGGTCTCCTCGAGGCGGACAAGCTCGACGGCGTCGATTTCTACGCGCAGGCCGTGAGCGTCCAGGACCTCAAGCCCGACCACGAGTACCTCGTCTACAGGACCACCTTCGACAAGAACAACGACCCGATCAGCGTCGCCATCGACGGTGAAGGCAACCTCGTTCAGGTCTTCGACCGCGGCAACGAGATCAGCGGCAGGAGCGAGATATCCACCTTCTGGACCTTCACGGAGCATGAGGGCGGGTACTTCGACTTCCAGAACACCAACGGCAATGGCACCTTCGAAAAGGGGACCGGCAACTACCTCGACCCGGCCTCCGGGGGCAAGACCCTCTCCGGTAGCCCGGTGGGCGTGCATCTGGACGGCAAGAGGGACGGCACCTACACGTCCTCCATCACGACCTGGAACGACGAGCAGGGCAAGTACTACGGCCTGATGGTCAAGGGTCCGCTTAACGATCCCGACCTCACCTGGCCGATACTGGTCTCCGATGAGCATACGGACACCTCGGGCCTCGCTTACGAGTGGACCTTCGCCGAGATCAAGCAGAAGGGGGACCCCGCGGTCCTGAGGACGGTCGATACCATCGACACGAAAGACTACATCAACATCAACATGTACGACTTCTACCCGACCAACCAGGGTGGCCTCAGCAGGAACGAGGGCATGTCGGCGGCCATCTCGGGCCATACCTACGAGGTCGGCGAGCACTACAACAACTCGGGAATCGCCAGCAAGACGCTGGGATTCAAGGACGGCAAGCCGGACCCCTATGGCTGGCCGGAGTTCAACATCAAGTTCAGGTTTAATTGGAAGCAAGATGATAAGGGCAACTGGTATACAGATGACAAGGAGTACTACTACGAAAACCAGGCGACCAGCATGGGGGATTGGTTCCAGAGCACGGGCCAGAATAACGCGGGCGGTTGGGACGCCCATCCCAACGACAGCGCCTGGCAGGGAAAGGCGACCAACCTGTTCCTGAAGGAGCCCTACGAGGCCTACGGCTTCTACGAGTACAGCGGCTTCAAGAACTTCGCCTCCTGGAACGGCGCGACAGTGGATGGTGTGAAGGACTTCACCGTCTATGAGCAGCTTGGCAGCCCGACGGGTGGAAACGACGCCAGCCCCTACATGAACCGCGGTAACTTCTATCCCTACAACACGCTGGACACCAGCAAAGTCGTGGCCGAGAACCTGTACGACAAGTACGGCCAGCCGCTGCCCTCGACCAACCCGTCGTACGGCGAGCAGATCTACGGCTTCAACGAGCCCGTCGACTACTACTTCGGCATGACCATCGACATGGCCTTCATGATGGGCAAAGACGGCCTCAACAGGGGCATCCCGATGATCTACAGCTTCGAGGGCGATGACGACCTCTGGGTCTACATCGACGGCGTGAAGATCCTCGACATCGGCGGCATCCACGACGGCCTCTCGGGCAACATCAACTTCGCCACCGGCGCGATCACCTACGGGGCCAACGGCTCCCTGCCGGCAAAGAATTGGAATGCGGGCAATGTTAATGACGTCAGCGGCGGCCAGGGGCCGTGGGAGGCTCTGCCCAAGACCATCAAGGAATGCTACAGGCAGGCGGGCTACTTCCCCGACGGCAGCCAGTGGGATGACAGCAGGGTTGACGTGTACTTCCGCGGAGACACCTTCGTGGACTACTCGAAGCACGACTTCAGGATGATCTACGTCGAGCACGGCGCCTACGCCTCCAACCTCGACGTCATGTTCAACCTCCCGCCCATCCAGCCCGACACCTTCGAAGTCGAGAAGAAGCTCGACGAGAAGATGCAGTCTGCCTACGGCAGCCGCGAGTTCTGCTACCAGGCCTTCGCCAACAAGATCACCGAGCCCATCTCGCGCGACCAGGGCAACCGGTACGAGGGCATCGTGGACGACGATGACCACGCCGTCCGCTCCGCGGAGCTGATTGACGTCGACGGCAAGGTGAGCGAGCTCCAGTTCGAAACGGTCCAGGGCATTGACAGGAACGGCAACACCTACGACATTCCCGGCGTCTTCAAGCTGAAGGCCGGCCAGAGGGCTAGGTTCAAGCTCAAGGACCAGCTCATGGACTACTACGTCCGCGAGGTCAACATCCCGAGCGATGTGGGCAAGGTAACCGTGGACGGTGCTACCCGCGCCAAGCAGGTTCCCCAGAAGAAGATCGATACCGACGGTGACGGAACCGAGGACACCCTCGTCATCGACCACGAGGAGCGCAACGCGTTCCCGTGGGGCGACCCCACCGCTGCCTGGAACGGGCGCACGGTGCCCGATGACGGCAACGTCGTCGATAAGATGAGGGGCCACTCCTTCCCCGCCGAGCAGCCGCTCGTCACCTTCACCAACGAGATGGACGACGCGCCGCTCCAGATCGAGAAGAAGATTGGACTCGGCGAGAAGGTCGATAACCACATCTTCCGCTTCCGCGTGTGGCTCGAGCTCCATGACGGCAGCATGGCCCCCGCCTACAAGGCCCGCTACTACGTATGGAACAAGGTGTACGACAACGCTGATCATACGCAGTTCCACTGGGAAGAGGTCATGGACGGCGCCAATCCCAAGGCCTTCTACACGGGCGCCAATGGCACCATCGAGCTGGAGGCCGACCAGAAGGCCGTCATCAACGGCCTGCTCAGGGACACCAAGTACGTCGTGATCGAGGATAAGGTGCCCTCCACGCCTGCGGGAGACCCGCTCTACGTCTTCTCCAAGATCGAGCAGGGCAACTACATCGGCTGGCCTCAGTACAACTACACTTGGGCCAACTTCACGGGCGACCTCAACTCCAACTGGGGCACGTACGGCTTCCTTCCCGACGGCAGCTCCGCTAATCCGGATAACAAGCACGCGGCCGGCGCTACGCAGACCATGCTGGTGCTCGCCCACGAGCGTGAGGGAGGTACGGCCGCGCCCACGATTGACGTGCACAGGGACGTCACCAACGTGACCGTCACCAACGACGACAGGGTGCGCCTCTTCTTCCGCAAGGCCGACGCGACGAAGGCCAAGGGTGACGACGCGGTCCCGCCCGCCTCGCACCTGCTCGGCGGATCGCACTTCAAGGTCGAGATCGGCACCCCCGGCACGTACACCTGGTACGGGCTGGACGGCACCGTCGACCCGGCCGACCATACCGAGCCGCAGTACGGCGTCATCCTCTCGACTTCCGCCTACAAGTGGCAGGACGGCAGCTACCACGACGACCCGCCGACCGCCGCGGGTGTGAGCTACGTTCCCGCCTACAAGTGGAATGACGGCACCTACCACGACGTGGTCCAGTGGAGGGACCCGCTGGTGCTCTCGACGAAGGTGTACAGGTGGACCGACAACAGCATCCACGACGTCCCGGAGACTAACGCCGATGGCGACGTGATCTCCACGGAGCTGTACAAGTGGACCGACAACACCATCCACGAGACGCCCCAGGAGGAGGAGGTTGAGGTGATCTCCACGGTCAAGGCGTACACCTTCAAGAGGGCGAAGGACGTCCCCGACTTCAACGACATCGAGATCCCCGTCACGGGCGTCAAGGGTGACGCCAGGTCCGGCATCTACAAGGTCACGGAGCTCCGTGCGCCCAACGGCTTCATACTGCCGAACTTCGGATATCCCGGCGAGCCGCAGACCTTCTACTTCACGCTCGACATCAACGGCAACGCGGTGCTCTGCAACAGCGTCGGCATACCCCTGACTGGTGACGACCTGACCAAGGCCGCCAAGTACGTCAAGTTCAAGATCACGGTTGAGCAGGATGCCGCCATGGACGTCAAGGTCCTGAACATGCTCGTCAAGGACGAGCCCGGCACCGAGCTCCCGAAGTCGGGCGGCCCCGGCACGACGGCCTTCACGGTCATCGGCGCGCTCGTCTGCGTGGCACTACGGCATCAACGCCAGGAGGCGTGACAGCGAGTAGCCTCTGCTCCAATGAGACGCGAAGCCCGCTCTCCCAGTTTGGGAGGGCGGGCTTTTCGGTTCGTATTGAAGTGTTTACACGTCAAGCGACACAGGGCTGTCTATACTCCAATGGTGTTGGCCACCACAGAAAGGCAGATCATGGAATTCAAGCACCTCAACGACCCTGAGCTTATGTCCGCAATCTCAGACGAGCTCACGCGTCAGCGCAACTCCATCGAGCTCATCGCATCAGAGAACTTTGTGAGCGAGGCCGTCATGGAGGCCGTGGGCTCCGTTCTAACCAATAAGTACGCAGAGGGACTTCCCGGCAAGCGCTATTACGGCGGCTGTTGGGCCGTTGACGTGGTTGAGGACATTGCCCGTGAGCGCGCCAAGAAGCTCTTTGGCTGTGCCTTTGCCAATGTTCAGCCGCACTCGGGTGCTCAGGCCAACTACGCGGCCGAGTCCGCCTTTGCGAAGCCCGGCGACGTGGTGATGGGCATGGACCTCAGCAACGGTGGCCACCTTACCCATGGTTCGCCCGCTAACTTCTCGGGCAAGCTCTTCAAGATGGTGAGCTATGGTCTCGATCCCGAGACCGAGCGTATCGACTACGATGACGTTGCCGCTAAGGCCGAGCAGTATAAGCCGACCCTCATCATCGCCGGCGCCTCTGCCTATCCGCGCATTATCGACTTCGAGCGCTTTGCCCAGATTGCGCATGACAACGGTGCCAAGCTCATGGTCGACATGGCCCACATCGCTGGCCTCGTGGCAACCGGTGCCCATCCCACTCCGATTCCCTATGCCGACGTGGTTACCACCACGACCCACAAGACCCTGCGCGGCACGCGCGGCGGCCTTATCCTCTGGAACGACGAGGCTTATTCCAAGCCGCTCAACTCTGCCGTCTTCCCTGGTAGCCAGGGTGGCCCCCTTGAGCATGTGATTGCCGGTAAGGCCGTTGCCTTTGGCGAGGCTCTCCAGCCCGAGTTCAGCGCCTATATCGACCAGGTGTGCATCAATGCCAAGGCGCTTGGCCGTGGCATGGAGTCCAAGGGCCTGCGCATGGTGACCGGCGGCACCGACAACCATCTGCTGCTGGTTGACCTGACCGCCGCAGGCGAGGTCACCGGCAAGGACGCCGAGCACGCCCTTGACGAGGTAGGTATCACTGTCAACAAGAATACGATTCCCGGTGAGCAGCGCTCTCCCTTCGTGACGAGCGGCATCCGCGTTGGCTCCGCGGCCATGACGACACGCGGCTTCAACGAGCGGGAGGCCGAGCGCATTGGCGAGCTGATTGGCGAGGTCGTGACGCATCTGAACGACGAGGCAGCCCTCGCTGCCGTCAAGGCCGAGGTCGCCGATCTTCTCGCTGCTCACCCCCTCTATCCCGACCTGGTCTAAACCCAAAAAATGAGTCACTTACCGTAGACCTTTTTGACTCATTCAAGATGTCAGAACGCGGGGACGGGTTTGGTGTTCACCAAACCCGTCCCCGCGTTTATGTATCGGCCACTTACGGGGCGTGCCCAGCGCGTTTCATACCACGTTTTTACGGTTATGCGAAGGTGTAGGCTCGTACTGCCAATAGTTGCATAATTTATATACATAAAAGCGCAGGTAGAGCTGTTGGCAAGAATTGCACTACCGCGCGAAAACGCCCCCTATGAAAAACAAGGTTCGCATAACCGTAAAAACGTGGTATGAAACGAGCCTCTGAGGGGCAGTTGGCACGCAAAACTGCCCAAAACCCGAAAATGCTCCAAGATAACGTGCGCGGCGAGGCCCAATCCTCCAAAAAGGCCCCAAGATGTCGCGGCATGTTGCTCGTCGCCGCAACATGCCGCCCAAGCCCCTAATGCGCACCTGACCCGCCCTGCGTTCTTGGCCCGCTTCCTGCTGTACTACAATGGGTCGGAATGTCAGGGCCAGCCCCCCTAGATGCATTTGGGGAAGGTTGGCAGAGCGGAGGGAGTGCAGCGTGGGCACCACTATCGACCTCAATACAGATCGCCTCACCGTTATCAACCATGCGTTGGTACGGCACAAGCTGCATCTCCTGCGAGACAAAGACACCTCCATCAAGCTCTTCCGTGAGCTGGTAAACGAGCTTGCCCTGCTCGAGGCCTATGAGGCCCTGCGCGATCTTCCCCTAGAGGAGGTTGAGGTAGAGACCCCGCTTGAGCGCACCACCTGCGAGCGCCTTACTGGCAAGAAGCTCGTGGTAATTCCCATCCTTCGCGCCGGCCTAGGTATGGTTGACGGTGTCCTTGAGCTCGTTCCCACGGCTCGCGTTGGCCACTTGGGCATGCAGCGCAATCCGGATACCCATGAGCCTGAGCAGTACTATTGCAAGCTTCCCAATGACATTGACAAGCGTGTCTGCCTCATTGTTGATCCCATGCTTGCTACTGGTGGCTCGCTCATTGCCGCCATCAACTTCCTGCGCGAGGAAGGCGCCAGCGATATCCGCTGCCTCACCTTGGTGAGTTGCCCCGAAGGCATCAACAACGTGCTTGCCGCCGATCCTGACGTCCAGATCTTTACCTGCGCGGTCGACCGTCAGCTTAACGAACGCGCCTATATTCTGCCCGGGCTCGGAGACGCGGGAGACCGCATCTACGGAACGAAGGGATAGCCAAATGGACTCCTTGTGCGCATTCTTGGCCGGAGTGTTCTTCGGCATAATCGCGGCGTTGCCGATCTATCACCAGCTGCGCAAGGGGAGGCATGACGTCGCTCGAGGGCTGAGCGCCGTCATCCTTGCCTTCTTTGAGATACAGATTGGTATGTTTGCGGTTCATGCCTGGTGGCCCGAGAAGCTTATCGTCTTTGCCACTACGGCAACGCTCGTGTTTCTCGCAATAGTTGTGACGGGCGGTGTTCTGAGCCAACTCAAGGACGGAAGGCCTTAGTACTAACACCGTATATTACGAACGTGCTACACAGTGTTTCTCTTTATATAACATGCCAATGCGGCATATCAGGCAAAGTAAAATGCCTCGTTTGGGCTTAGTTTTGCTCCGTTTATCCAGTCTTTATGTCACACGTGTGAAGCTACGGCTTAGCATCGTGACACGAGAATCCGTAATGGCTAGAATCCTCGTGCGAATTAAATTCGACACCATGAATCAGGTCACAGATATTGGGTAAATTCCCGTATCGTCGATCAAAGTCAATGAGGGGAGGCGGGTATCGTGGATGAAGCGTTTAAGCAAGTGACGGACTCCTTGGGAGAGTTGCTTGACAGCTTCTACCCGGCGGCGATCGTTGGAAATACCGTTGTCGGTCTGACGGTCTATATCGTCTATTTCATCCTCGCCATGTATGCCATGCTTCGCGTCATCTCTCTTTACGAGAAGAAGATGGAGGGCACCCTTGTCCCTCACGGCGTTTTTGCCAACATCGTTGACGCATGCATGCAGTTTGTCGCGAACGATCTCTGCAGGGGCGTGCTCGGTGAGACTTGGACCAAGCACCTTCCCTTCTTGGGCACGGTGTTTTTCGTCGTGCTCTTTGGTAACTACATCGGCATGCTGCCCACCTGGAAGCCCGGCACCGGTTCTACCGGCATCACCGGCGCGGTGGCGTTTGCGAGCTTTGTGTACTTCATCGGCGTCGGCGTGAAGAAGAAGGGCGCCTGGGGCTACATCAAGAGCCTGGCCCCCAAAGACGTCATGGCTCCGATTGCCCTGCTCGTGTGGGTGATCGAGGTCTTCTCCACCTTCCTGCGACTGATCACCCTGGCCGTGCGACTCTTCTGCAACATGTTCGCCGGCCACCTGGTGATGGGCGTCTTCGCGCTCATGTGCAGCGCCTTCGTCAACCCGATGCTTCAGCAGTTCACCCTTGCCAACCTGGGTACGGGCGCCATGAGCGTGCTTTGGATGCTCATGCTGCTGATCATCTACGCCGTGGAGCTGATCGTCTGCTTCGTGCAGGCCTATGTCTTCGCGCTGCTCACCGCCGTCTACGTCAAGCTCGCCGAGTCTGACGAAGAGTAACTGCTAGTGGCACTCAGCGGGCATCGCCCGCAGTGTATAAAGTTCGGGGTCGCCGGGTGGTCCGGCGTACGACAAAGGAGGAACCCGTGACTACCATCTTTGGATACGGAATCTGCGTTCTCGGTGCTGCTCTCGGCATCAGTATTGCCGCTTACGGCGCCACCACGAGCATGGCTCGTCAGCCCGAGGTTAAGGGCAACCTGTTCACCGTCTTCATTCTTGCTTCGGCATTCATCGAGGCTCTGTGCCTGATTGGCTTCGTTGTTGCCATCATGTCTATGTAAGCAAGGCTAAGACGCGTCTTTGCCGAAAGGAACCACAGGTATGGATAAGTTCAAATCACGTGCAGTATGCGCCGCCGCAACGGTTTTCGCGAGTGCCGCGTTCGCACCGGTCATGGCGTTTGCAGAGGAGGAGAAGCGCAGCGGCATCATGCTGCTCATTCCCACTCCCGCCGAGTTCATCCCGGCGATCATTGCCTTCGTCATTATCTTCTTCGTGCTTTCCAAGCTTGCCTGGCCTAAGGTCATCGCTGCCACGACGGCTCGCGAGGAGAAGATCCAGAGCGACCTCGACAGCGCCCGTGAGGTCAAGGAGAAGGCCGAGGCTGACGCTAAGTCCCGCGAGGAGCTGCTTGCCGACGCCCAGCGTGAGGCTGGCGAGATTATCGCCCAGGCTCGCCGCGATGCCGACGAGGAGCGCAACAAGATCCTCGCCAAGGCCCAGAAGGACGCCTCTGCCACCATCTCCAAGGCGCATGACGCCGTCGCGGCCGAGCGCCGCAAGGCCATGGTCCAGCTGTCCGTCTCCGTCGTTGACCTTTCCGTCGAGATTGCCGGCAAGATCATTGGTAACGACCTCAGCGACGATGAGCATCGTGCCCTCGCCGAGAAGTATCTGGTGGAAGTAGGTAACTCCTATGACGCTTAGTCGCAAGCAGCAGGCAAAGGTCGAGGAGTACGCCCGCGCCCTGCTCGACTCCAGTCGAGACGGCGGTCGTGCCTACTCAGACCTGACCCAGTGGCGGCATGCGGTGAAGTTCTCGCCCGAGGTTCTGAGCGTTCTCAGCAACATGCATGGTGAGGATGACGCAGAGCTCGTCGATAAGGTCTATTCGGAATTCAAGCGTCTGGTTGACTCTGACGACTCCATGGTCTCGGTTACCGTAACCACGGCCGTTCCCCTTGACGATGACCTGCGCGAGAAGGTTTGCCAGAAGGCCGAGGAGATGTTCCATGCCTCGGTGTACCTCGTTGAGCGCGTTGACCCCAAGATCTTGGGTGGCATCATCATCGAGGCGAGGAACCAGCGCTACGACGCTTCGGTTCGCACGCAGCTTTCCGCCGTGCGCCGCAAACTCTCCGATGCATTCATGGGAGGTGACGAGTAATGACAGATGTGGAAACCTCCCAGAACCCGGAGCTTGAGGTCAAGATTGACGCCGATCACATCATGAAGGTGCTGCGCAAGCGCCTCGACGAGATGGACGTCACGGTTGACTGCCGCGAGCTCTCGAGTGTTGTTGAGGTGGGTGACGGCATCGTGCACGTTGCCGGCCTGAAGACCGCCATGGCGGGCGAGCTGCTGCACCTCACGAGCTCGGCCACGGGCAAGAGCGTCTATGGCCTCGCCCAGAACCTTGAGGATGACGAGGTTGCAGCCGTACTCTTTGGCGACGTCTCCTCCATCCGTGAGGATGACGAATGCCGTGCTACCGGTCGCGTTATGGACATCCCCGTTGGCCGTGCCATGCTCGGCCGCGTCGTCAACCCGCTCGGCCAGCCCATCGACGGCCTCGGCCCCATCGTGACCACGCATCGTCGCCCCATCGAGTTCAAGGCGCCTGGCATCATGCAGCGCCAACCCGTCTGCGAGCCCGTCCAGACTGGCCTCATGGCCATCGACGCCATGGTGCCCATCGGACGTGGCCAGCGCGAGCTCATCATTGGCGACCGTAAGACCGGCAAGACCGCCATCGCTATCGACGCCATCATCAACCAGCGCGATACCGACATGGTCTGCATCTACGTGGCCATCGGCCAGAAGGCCTCCACGGTTGCGGCCATCCGCCAGACCCTGGCTGACCATGGTGTTCTCGACAAGACCATCATCGTCTCGGCTACCGCGGCAGAGTCTGCTCCGCTGCAGTACATCGCCCCGATGGCTGGTGCCGCTATTGGCGAGTTCTTCATGTACAACGACGTCGACGGCAACCCCGCCGATGCCGAGCACCCCGGCGGTCACGTGCTGGTGGTCTACGATGACCTCTCCAAGCAGGCCGTTGCCTATCGTCAGATGTCTCTGACCCTGCACCGTCCGCCCGGACGTGAGGCCTACCCCGGCGACATCTTCTACCTGCACTCGCGCCTGCTTGAGCGTGCGTGCAAGCTCTCTGAGGAGAATGGCGGCGGTTCGCTTACGGCCCTGCCGATCATCGAGACGCAGGAGGGTGACGTTTCGGCGTACATCCCCACCAACGTCATTTCGATTACCGACGGCCAGATTTACCTGCAGTCCAACCTCTTCTTCCAGGGCCAGCGCCCGGCAGTCGACGTGGGCATCTCGGTGTCGCGCGTTGGTGGTGCCGCCCAGGTCAAGTCCATGAAGAAGGTTGCGGGTACCCTGCGCCTCGACCTGGCGAGCTACCGTGAGAAGCAGGCCTTCTCGCAGTTCGGCTCTGACCTCGACGAGTCTACGCAGTACCAGCTCAACCACGGCGCCCACATGATGGAGATGCTCAAGCAGTCGCGTTATAACGCGCTTGACGTGGTCGATCAGATCATCGCCATCTTTGCCGCCAAGGAAGACTTCCTCGACGACCTCGACATCGAGAACGTCGTGGCCTTCCGTGACGAGCTGGCCGTCTCAACCAACGAAGCGATTCCTGACGTTCGCCGCCGCATCCGTGCGGGTCAGCTGAGCGACGAGGATAGCGAGATCCTTAAGCACTTCATCACAGACTTCAAGAAGGACTTCCTCAAGCGTCACCCCAACAAGGCACAGCTGCATGTTGAGGAGATGGCTGAGGACACGGTGAGGGCTGAGGACGTCTCACTGGGAAGGGCATAGTGCCTCATGGCTAACCTTCGTGACATATCACGGCGCATGACCTCGATCAAGAACACGAGCCAGGTAACGCGTACGATGGAGATGATCTCTACGGCGCGCATCCGCAAGGCCCTTGATCTTGCCGAGGAGGCCTACCCCTACAAGGAGGCCATCACGCGCATGCTTGCAAACGTGGTCTTGTCTGACCCGACCATCAAGCACCCGCTGCTTACCAAGCACGAGGAGATCGATACGGTGCTCTACATCGTCATCGCGTCCGACCGTGGCTTGGCTGGTGGCTTCAACATCGTGCCGCAGCGACTCGTTGAGCACGAGGCGGCGGAGCTGAAGAGCAAGGGCATCAACGTAGAGATCATCACCTGCGGAAGGCGCCCGACCGAGTACTTCACTTCGCGCAAGCTTACGCCCAACATGTCCTTCGTCGACCTGTCTTCCGAGCCCAACATGGACGAGACGATGCGTATCGCCTCCTACCTTATGTCGGGCTATTCGGAGGGTCGCATCGACCGGGCAGAGCTGCTGTACTGGCATGCCAAGAGCCGTGTTGAGCAGGAGTTTGTTCGTGAGCAGATCCTGCCCATCTCCGACGAGGCGCTCATGATGCCCAACGTTCCGCGTAAGCGCGACGCGCTGACCGAGGTTGAGCGCAGCGCCACCAAGACGGAGTTTCGCTTTGAGCCGTCGGCTGGCGAGGTGCTTGAGTCGCTTCTCCCTGCGTATGTCCGTACGGTCATCTTCCACGCGCTTCTCGACTCCGCAGCTGCGGAGCACGGCGCGCGCCGACGTGCCATGCGTTCGGCAACCGATAGCGCTGACGAGGTCTTGGGTCAGCTTAGCAGGACGTATAACCGCGTTCGCCAGGGTTCCATCACCACCGAGCTCACCGAGATCATTGGTGGTGCATCAGCATTGGAGGACTTTAACTAATGGCTGCCGCAGATACCGAGCAGCGGTCACTCCTCGAGGAGGCCGCATTCAAGTACATGAACCGCAGCGCGGGCAACGGCACGATCGTGCGTATCGTCGGCCCGGTTGTGGACGTCAGGTTTGACGACCGAGTTCCGGCCATCTACTCTGCCCTGACCGTTGACGCCGACACACCCGTCGGCCACATCGAGACGGTTCTTGAGGTCGAGTCGCAGCTGCCGGGCGGTGTCGTCCGTACCGTCGCCATGACGTCGACGGACGGCCTGCAGCGTGGTCTGCGCGTGCGCGATACCGGCGCGCCGATCATGATGCCCGTGGGCAAGTCGACCCTCGGCCGCGTCTGGAACGTCATGGGCCAGCCCGTCGATGGCGGCGAGATGCCCGACGACGTTGAGTTCTATCCCATTCACCATCCCGCACCGTCTTTCTCCGAGCTCACCACCCAGACCGAGATCTTCGAGACCGGCATCAAGGCCATCGACCTTCTCGAGCCCTACGTTCGTGGTGGTAAGACGGGCCTCTTTGGCGGCGCCGGCGTTGGTAAGACCGTTCTTATCCAGGAGCTCATTAACAACCTCGCGCAGGAGCACGGCGGCACCTCCGTCTTCACGGGCGTCGGCGAGCGCACGCGTGAGGGTACCGACCTCTATCTCGAGATGACCGAGTCCGGCGTTATCGAGAAGACCTGCCTGGTATACGGTCAGATGAACGAGCCGCCTGGAGCGCGTCTGCGCGTTGGCCTGGCCGGCCTTACCACGGCCGAGTACTTCCGCGACCAGGGCCAGGACGTGCTGCTCTTCATCGACAACATCTTCCGCTTCTCTCAGGCAGGCTCCGAGGTTTCGGCTCTGCTTGGCCGTATGCCCTCCGCCGTTGGCTACCAGCCTACGCTGGCTACCGAGATGGGCGACCTGCAGGAGCGCATTACCTCTACCAAGGAGGGCTCCATTACCTCCGTCCAGGCTGTCTACGTGCCTGCAGACGACCTGACCGACCCCGCGCCGGCCACGACCTTCACGCACCTTGACGCCACGACGGTTCTCTCGCGCTCCATCTCTGAGCTGGGCATCTATCCGGCGGTTGACCCGCTTGCCAGCTCTTCCGACGCGCTTGACCCCACCATCGTGGGCGAGGAGCACTACCGCGTTGCCCTGAAGACCCAGCAGATCCTGCAGGAGTACTCCGACCTTCAGGACATCATCGCCATTCTTGGTATGGACGAGCTTACCGAGGAGCAGCAGGCTACGGTCAACCGTGCCCGTAAGGTCCAGCAGTTCCTCTCGCAGTCCTTCCACGTTGCGGAGAAGTTCACGGGCAATCCCGGCTCCTACGTGCGCGTTGAGGATACCGTTCGTTCCTTCGCCGAGATCATCGATGGTAACTGCGACGATATTCCCGAGCAGGCCTTCCGCTATGCGGGCACCATCGACGAGGTGCGCGAGCGCGCCAAGAAGATGTCTGGCGACAAGGCGGAGTAGAGGTAGAGGTTCGTCATGGATACCATTAACCTCCAGTTCGTGAGGCCCGACCGTGTGCTCTACCAAGGTGAGGTTGCCGGCTTGACGCTGGTGACCCCCTCGGGCGAGCTTGGCGTCTGGCCCCAGCACGATCCGCAGGTCGTTGCCCTTGGCTTCGGCGAGGTTCGTCTCAACATGCTTGAGGAGAAGGGCGGCGGAATCGTGAGCGTCATGGTCTCTGGCGGTTATGCCGAGATCGAGAACGACAACGTCATCATTCTGGCCGACAGCGCTTGCCGTGCCGACCAGATTGAGGTCGAGGCGGTCCGCTCCACTCGTGAGGCAGCCATGGCTGACCTGGCCTTCCTCGACAACGACGACAGTCGCCGCGCCTACTACGAGAACAAGATTCGCTGGTGTGATCTTCTCCTTAAGCACGCCTTGGAGGAAGAAGAGCTCTAGCGAAGGCACTACTTCAGGTCTGAGCGCCCCGCCTTGTTGTGCGTATGAACGCACGGCAAGGCGGGGCGCTTTGCAATTTCGGGGCCTTGGGCACACAGTACCTGCACTAAGCCTACAGAAGCGCTTGATATAATCGCCAAAGGTATATGTATCGAGAGCTCGGAGGTTCTGTGGAAGTCATACGCATAGAGGGTGGTCATCCCATTACGGGTGAGGTCACAGTCGAGGGAGCAAAGAACTCCGCCCTCAAGCTCATGGCTGCGACCATTCTCGCGCCCGGCGTTTCCACGCTAACCAACGTTCCCAACATTGCTGACGTCCACGTGATGGGCAAGGTCCTCATGGAGCTGGGCGCCAAGATCGAGGTCGTGGACGAGCATACCCTCGTCATCGACACTTCTTCAGTCAGTCGTTGGGAGACCCCTTACCACCTTGTCGCGCAGATGCGCGCCTCAACTGCCGTGCTTGGCCCGCTCATCGGCCGTTTTGGCAAGGCTACCGTGGCCATGCCCGGAGGCTGCAACATCGGTGCCCGCAAGATCGACATGCACCTTCTTGGCCTGCAGTCGCTGGGCGTGCAGTTTGACATGTCCCATGGCGACATCTGCGCCACCACGCCCACGGGTCTTACGGGCAACACCGTGACGCTCGACTTCGCAAGCGTGGGCGCTACCGAGAACCTGATGATGGCTTCCGTGCGCGCCAAGGGCACCACGACCATCGACAACGCTGCCCGCGAACCCGAGATCGTTGACCTTGCCAACATGCTCAACGAGATGGGCGCCAAGATTACCGGTGCCGGTTCGCCGGTCATCGAGATCGAGGGCGTCGACGCGCTCTACCCTGTGGAGCATCGTGTGGTGGGCGACCGCATCGAGGCCGGTACCTTCATCGCCATGGCCGGCATCTGCGGCGGCCCCGTTACCGTTAAGGGCTTTGAGCCGCTGCACCTGGGGCTTGTCCTCAAGAAGTTCGAGCTCATGGGCATGACCATCGAGCGCGGAGACCGCGAGTGCGTCGTCAGCAGGAGCACCGCGCTGCGCCCTGTAGACATTCAGACCCTGCCCTTCCCGGGCTTTCCCACCGACATGCAGGCCCAGACCATGTGTGCCCTCGCACTTGCGCAGGGTAGCAGCATCGTGACCGAAAACGTCTTCGAGAACCGCTTCATGTTTGCGAGCGAGTTGTCGCGCATGGGGTCTAATATCGTTATTGAGGGGCACCACGCCATCGTTCACGGTGTCGAGGGCTTCTCGGGAGCTCAGGTCAAGGCTCCCGACCTTCGCGGCGGCGCGGCGCTTGCCATGGCAGGCCTTGTTGCCGACGGAGTTACTACGATTTCTGACATCTACCACATCGATCGAGGCTACGAGCATTTTGTCGAGAAGCTCATCTCCCTCGGTGCCGTGGTGGAGCGCACGACCGTTCCCGATGTGGAGTAGGCGCATCAAGACCCGTTAACCGCTCGAATTGCTTTTTCAGGCTACAGCC
>CAJOKK010000027.1 GCA_905235165.1 uncultured Atopobiaceae bacterium
CCGGCGTCCTGCGCGTCGGCAGCGGGCTCCTCGAGGGTCCAATCCTTGGTGAAGCACTCGAGGTCGTGCGACCACTGCTTGAAGTCGCTCTGACGAGCGTTGTAGGAGCGACACTCGAGGTCGAAATCGGGGATGCCGAACATGTAGCCATGGTCGGTGAGGGCAATCGCCGGCATCTCGAGCTCGACAGCGCGTTTGACGAGGTCAGAGATGCGCGTCGAGGCGTCGAGGATGGAAAAGGTCGAGTGGTTATGCAGGTGCACGAACGCCATGGGAAAGGTGCCTTTCGTCGTTATTCTCGACCTTCCATTTTAACGAACGCACACCCGCCATCTGTAAAACAAGTAGATTCCCCACGCGGCGATGAGCCGCTGTCGCGGGCCGGTTTTGGCGGGGCCCCGATTTGGCAGCCCGCTGCCGCAAAGTTGTGATTAGGAGGGCCCTTTTCTCCAACTTACCGGCACCGCTGCCGCAAAGTTGTGATTGCGGGCCCCCTTTTCTCCAACTTACCGGCACGCATGCCGCAAAGTTGTGATTAGGAGGGCCCTTTTCTCCAACTTACCGGCAGCTGTGCCGCAAAGTTGTGATTAGGAGGGGCCTTTTCTCCAACTTACCGGCACCCCTGCCGCACAGTTGGAGATTTGGGGCCCTGTTTCTCCAACTATGCGGCAAGCAATGAAACTGGCCGGGGTCTCCCTCGAGGCAGTTTTACGGACTTCGACGGCCCGGGCCGCTCAAGTCCGTAATTCAAGGCCGCTTTTCACGGACTTCGACGGTCCGGGCCGCTCAAGTCCGTAATTCGGACCCGCTATTCGCGGACTTCGACGGCCGCGGCCGCTCAAGTCCGCGAAAGCGAGCAGCCCTACTCCATCTTCGGAGGGTTGTTCTTGTCGAAGACATAGCGCACCGACAAGGGCTCGCCGTCGGACTCCTCGCGCTCGACGCACACGAAGACGCAAGTCACCTGCTCAAAGCCTTGGCTCATCATGACCCAGGCATAGAAGTTGGCCTGCATCTCGTGACGTTCGCGTACCTCCTCGACCGTGAGGCCAAGGTCGCCCGTCTTGTAGTCGACGACAAGGACCTCCTGCGATCCCGGATTGCTGCAGAGCAGGTCGATGGCACCTTCAACGTAGTTGCCGAAGCGCGACTCCACCTCAATGAAGAAGGGGACCTCGGCACGAACGAGCTCATGCCCAAGGGCCTCCTGTCGAATCGCCGAACGCTCCCAGAGCGCAATGGCCTTCTCAAGACGCGGCCGCTGGTTCTTGGAAAGGTGCCACTGACGCGCAAGGGCCTCAAGGCGCTCCTCGCTATGATCTGCACGCGTCTCGACCATCGTCTGGGCAAGCTCATGAAAGGCCGATCCCAAGTTAGTGGCCTTATCGCGGTCAACCTCCAGATCCGGCGCATCCACGTCCTCGTTGTCAAGGACGAGCAGCAGCTCATCCACTTGGCTCTCCGCCTGCAGCGCAGGCTCGTCCTTCTCCCCCGCCGCCTCCTGCAGCTGGGCCGCAAGCTGCGCATGCGCAGATGAGTAGCTGAAGACGTCCGAGCGTCCATGCACCGACGTCGCCTCAGCTAAAAGCTGCATCGGCTGCAGGTGCTCATGGGCATCGTAGAGGGAGAAACTACCCGCGAGCTCAAAACCCGGCAAGGCGAGAACAACTGGCTCAAGCTCCTCGGGAGCGACGGTCGGGTTGCCGTCGCTGCCCTTACCAAGGCGGACGTGGCGCACACGAGCCGGCTGGGTTCCACCATAGTCGAGCATGCTGTTGCCAAGCGGCGGAAGGTCACCATCAAAGAGCGTGCCCACCACCTGGGAGGCAAGCGTAGGCGAAAAGCCTCCCTTGGCGCTTTGTGTCAGCGCCATGCCTACGATAAGTGACTCACGCGCACGCGTCAGTGCCACGTAAAGCAGGCGCGAGCGCTCCTGCTGGTCGCGCTCGGCCGAGATATAGGTGAGGTAGCGCGCCCACTCAATGAGATCGGCGGACTCCTTGATGCTCGTGTCGACCTCCTTGACCGCCTCGCTCAACTGCGTCGCGGTCGTATTGCGCGGGACGAGCGTCGCCTCCACCATACCCTTGTTGTTCTCGCAGGTAATGCCCACAATCGGGCGTGAGCTCATGCCGCCCCAGCACTCAGCCACCGCAACGAGCGGAAACTCGAGGCCCTTGGAAGCGTGCACGGTCATGACCTGTACCGAGCCACCGTCGCCGCCAGAGAGCGAGGCAGGCCCCAACTTGCTCGCATCGAGCCAGGCATCGAACTCCACGGCCGCGCGGGCAGGTCCCAGGCCACCCTCGCGCACCAGCTCGCCCACGTGGCGCACGGCGGCAAGCGCGTTCGCCAAGCGAGCCTGGCCCTCCGCACCCGCGTCAACCAGACGCGCCACCCAGCCTGACTCCACGAGCACGGAACGCAGGATGTCTTCTATGTTCCAGCTGTCGAGGCGCGATAGCGCACGCGTCAGCACTTCGTGGGCGAGCAGCAGGCGCGGAGAAGCACTTGCCCCGCCCGGAAGCTCAAAGCCCAAGAGGCCCACGTCGATGCCGCGTCGGGCAAAGGCGCCATTGGCCTCCTGCACCTTGGTTGCAAGCAGGCAGAGGTCGTCGGCCTCAAGCGAGAAGAGCTCACTCGAGAGCACCGGGAAGAGGCCCGCTTGGGTGTCCTTCGGGTTGGCGAGCACATGGAGAAGCGAGGCAACGAGCCGCACCTCGGCAGCATTCGAGAAGGTCGAGCCGCCGCTGACCACGCAGTCAACGCCTCGGGAGCGCAGGGCCTGGAGGTAGACGTCAAGGTTGCTCATGCGCCCCAGCAGCAGGGCGACGTCTTCGGGTCGCTCCCCCGCTTTGATGCGCTCGGCAATGCGGTCGGCAAGGAGCTGGGCAACTGCGTCAGCACGAGCGGCCGAGTTCGCATCGCGAACACCTGACGAGACAAGCTCAACGTCCACACGCGGCAGCTCCGTCGCGCGCAAGGTGCTGGGTCGGGTCAGGCAGGGCTCAAGCGGCATGAAGTCCTTGAGCGGCTCACCCTTGAGCGAGCGTTCAACGAAAGAGAGGATGTCGGCATGGCTGCGGAAGTTCATCGTGAGAAAGACGCGCCCCTGCTTGTCGGAGTCATACTCGCGGTCGCGGAAGACCTGCACGTCAGCGGCACGGAAGCGATAGATCGACTGCTGGGCGTCACCCACCGTCGTGAGGTGGCAAGCGTCCTCGCCCGAGAGCAGCATGATCATCTTGACCTGTTGCGCATTGGTGTCTTGGAACTCGTCAACCATCACGAGCGAAAACTTGGAGCCATAGACCTCGGCAATGTCGGGGTGGTCACGGAAGGCCGCGAAGGTGAGGGAGAGAAGGTCGTCGTTGTCGAGGGCACCGATCTCAGCCTTGAGCAGGGCGTAGCGCTCGTCCACCATACGCGCGATCTTCACCACCTCGGCGGCACACTCGCCCGCGTTCGCGAAGCGGGCCGCCAGGGCAACCTCGGCATGATCGGCACGGAGGTCGGCGCGGACCTCCTTCATCGCCGCCTTGCGATAGGCGTCTTTGGGATTCTCGAGCCTATCGACAAAGTCGAGAGCACGGGCAGCTCGGCGCTCCGGAGGAAGCATGAGCAACTTCTCGAGCTCATCGAGCACCGCCTCAAGACGCTCCTCCTCTTCCATGCCCTTGGCCGAGGTGAAGGCCTTGTTGTCGCGACCCAGGGCAAGGGCGCGCTCGGAATCGTCCCTCAGACGGGTGAGCACCGCGTCGAGGTCGGGGGCCACCCCCGGAAAGCGCACGGAGTCAAAGCCCTCAAGGGCGCTGCCGGCGGCATCGCGAATAACGCGCACCATACCGAAGACCGAGCTGGCCGAGTCGTCGCCTCCCGCCGAGCGCAGCGGAAAGGCGTCCAGGAGCTCGGCAAACTCCTCCTTGCCACTCACCTCGCGCAGGACCTCGTCGGTAGCCTGCTCAACGAGCTGGCCCTGAAGCGAGCCCTCCAGCACCACGAACTTGGGATCAAGCCCAAGGTCAAAGGCATGGCGACGCAGGATGCGCGAGCACATGCCGTGAATGGTCGAGATCCAAGCGGAGTCAACGGCCAGGGCATGCTCGTCCATGCCACCCTCGCGCAGGCGCTCGCGAATCTTCTCCTTGATCTCCTCGGCGGCAGCACGCGTGAAGGTGATGACCAGCACCTCGTCCAGGCTCTTGATAAAGGGCTGGCCATCAGGGCCAGAGGCAGGGTCAAGGGCCCAGGCCACGCGCTCGGCGAGGGTCGACGACTTGCCCGAGCCGGCACCCGCCGCCACAAAGAGCGGCCGATCAAGCGTCTCGACGATGCGTCGCTGATCGTCGGTGAGTCTTCTTGCCATCAGCCAATCCTCCTGTCGCAGTTGGCAACCGGGCACCACTCGCACGCATGCGCGTCCACGGGCTCGGCCTCGATGTGTCCTTGGGCCAGCAGAGAGACCTTCTCGGCAATCTGGCGCTCGACCTCGTCAAGCAGCTCCTCAAAGCTGATCGATCCCGGGCCCCCAACCACAAGCTGGCCATAGCGCCGCGCGCTCGGCTCTTCCCCCAACACGAGATCAGTAACGTTGATGTCCAGCACACCCGCAATCTCGTGGCGGTGGCGCTCGCCCCCCTTGGTGGAGAGATACACAGCACCAACCACCTTGAGGTCGGGATACATGCGCCGCACGACCTGGGCGTAGATGAGCGACTGCACGCGCCTGGGCAAGACCACCGCGTCTGCCGAGCCTGGGGCTCCCTCCGTGAAGGCATCGTATTCTGCCGCGAAGCCCAGCGCCCCCTTGTGCTTGTAGTCAATGACCACCGCGTTGCCGTGGGCATTCACGTCAACGCGGTCGATGGTGCCCACGAAGTCCGCGCCGGCATAGCGCACGTGGCGGGCCTTCTCGCTCGAGCCGCCAAAGCGCAGCTCGAAGTAGCGCGGAGCAAAGCCCCAGAGCTTGCCCAGCTCGAACTCGGGCTCACCGAGAAGGTCGCGGCGCAGGAGCTCAAGGCGGTACTCCTCGGTGGCGGTATGCGGCACGAGCGACTGCGCAGCGGCCGTCGTCGCCCGCTTGCGCTGGTGGGCAAGATGGAAGTCGAACTCGGTGTTGATGAGCTCGCGAACGAGGTCGAGGTTCTTCTCGCTTATGGCGGCACCCGGGATGAAGAGCTGGTCGGTGCTCTCAAGGTCAAGGAGCTCGCCGGCAGGGATCAGGCCCGCCTCCTCCGCGGCCTGCTGCGTAAGGCGGCGACGGGCAACCTCGAGCACGCGGTGGGCATAGGAGCCCATCTGCACGGGAGAGAAGGTCGCGTCGTTGTCACCCAGGCCAAGCCTTCGCAGGGTAAACCACTTGTAGGGACATTCGAGGTAGGACTCGATCTGCGAGGCAGAGAGGGAGGGCACGCCGTCGGGCAGGGCCGCTTGGCCTTCGCGCGGCACCACTATCATGTTGGCCGCAGCCTTGCCCACCTGACCGGCAGAGGCACATTTGAGCTTCTTGGTGAGCTTAGAGGTCGCAGCCTCGGGGCTCAGCAGGCGCTCGACGTCCGTCTCGCCCAGGGTCACCGTCTCGAGCTGCTGCCCCTCTCCATAGCAAACGAGCACCTCGCTCAGCATGACCGCCGGATACAGGGGCTTGGCATCGGCATCACGCAAGGCCCGCTCGAGCACCACGCGACTTTTCGGCAGCTCAAGCAGGGCGGCAAGCTGGCGGCGCGCCACCGTGAGTGGGGCTTCCGCCTCGTCGAGCTCGAGCTTCTCCAGAAGGGCTCGTGCGGCATCGTCAACCGGCGAGAGCGACCACTCGGCCGAGCTCATGCCCGCGATGAGGAGGGCGTCGGCGCTGCGCGGAGGCAAGCTTGCCGCCGCGGCACGCGAGTAGATGCCCACATGGCAAGCACCCTGCTCACCTAGCTCAAGATGGGAGCGCAGCGAGCCGTGCTCAACGAGGTTGGCGATAAGCTCAACGAGCTCCTCCAAGGGAAGGGTCACCATGACGCCCTTCTTCGAGGAGGCGCTTACGCCCATGGCACCCACCGTTCGCGCGACGTCCTGGATGCGCCGAAGCGCCGCGACGGCATCCGATGAGCCGTCGGCCTCGGCGATACCGCGCGCGAGCAGCATGGCCGCCGTTCCCACACGGCCTCGCAAGATCGACGCGGTAGCCTGCGCGACCGCCTTGGAGGTAAGGCTCACGCGCTGAAGCTGGTCGATAACCGTGCCCGGCGTGAGGGAGCGGTTCCCCCGCCACTTGGCATCGAGCTCCCAGACGCGCGTGGGCTCCATCTGCGCAGCCGCACTGAGGAGAAAGTCGGTCAGCTCGCGCGGAGGCCACCAGGACATGTCGCCAAGCTGCGGTGTCATGCCGTCGATCGTCTCGGTAGGCTCGGGCCAGGACTCCTGAAGCGCGCTGAGGCGCGCGACCGTGCGGGCAAAGGCGAGAAAGGCCGTCGTCGTCACGTCGGTCGAGGCAGGTCGGCTGGTCGTGCATGACACGCACATGCCGCGACTCGCCAGCTTGGGGGCAAGCCCTCGCCAGGCAGCGTCAACATCGGCCGCGGCAACGACCACCTCGCCCAAGCCCGCTTCGGCCAGGCGCTCAATCTCGCGGGACAGCAGCTCCCACTCCGCGAGCGGGCCAGCCGCCTCGGCAAGGCGAACCGCGCCGCCCGCCTCGATAGGCTCCGCCGTGTAAGGTCCCTCGAGCAGGGAGCGACGCAACGCAAGCAGCTCAGGAGCCACTTCTACGCCCAGCTCAGGAGCAGCCAGCTCATCGCTCGAACCCTGCTCAAGGTCAACGCCCGCAGCTTGCGCCTCAGCCACCAGGCGCTGCTCCAAGGCGCTCTCGTCGCTCACCTTCCTCGGCAGCGCCACATATACCGACGCCTGCGCAGAAAGGCTCACGAGCAGGGCGCGCATGGGCCGATCGAGTGCGTCAAAGCCCGCCAAAACCACAGGCACCGCGACGGGAAGGTCCTGGGCAAGCAGCATGGTTGCCTCACACGGCTCCACTAAGTTGCGCTCGGCCAAAAGCTCCCGATAGCGATCGAGCACCGCGCAGGCGCTTCGCTCCCCCTCGCTCAGGGAGGCAAGGCGGGCGGCATCCTCCTCACGGGTGGCCGACGGCATCCCATACAGGGCCTCGCTCGCAAGCCGAGCCAGCACGTCCTGCGTGCCCGTGGTGGGAGAAAGCAGGCCGGGGCAAGCGCGTAGGGCCAAGCCCATGAGGATAAGGCGCTCCGTAGGGCTCACGAGCTGACGTCCGTCTCCCCACAGCTCCCAACGCTCGGACATCCAGGCGGAGGGCGTGGTGACGGTAACGCCCAAGGCAAGGCCTGGATGCGTGGCGAGCTCTCGCCTGGCATCAAGCACCTGCGAGAAGGACGGAAGAAGCAGCACGACCGATCCCTGGTCGCGCAGGCCCTTCTCCAAAGCCGTGACGACGCCAGCGCTCAGGGCGCGACGGTCGGCGGTCCTCTTGACGGTTAGCGACATGGCCCTCCCCCATCAGCAAAGACTGCCCATGGACGCAATCAGGATTCAAGGCGTCTCGAGGCCCTTCCCAAGCTACATCCCTGCGCAGTGGTTATCGGTTCTTTCTCAAAGGCACGCGCCCTTAGGCGTCTTTGCGCCCGCCCTTACCGTCGAGACGTTCCAGGACGAGGCGGTAACCTCCCGCCTCGCCATTCAGGCACTTGGACACACGACTCACCGTGGTAGAGGACGCACCCGTGGTGCTCGAAACGTTCAGGTAGGAGGAGCCTTCATTGAGCATCGTGGCGACCTCGAGACGCTGGGCAAGGTCGGCCAGCTCGCGCACGCTCAGGAGGTCAGCGAGAAAGGCACTCGCCTCCTCCGGCGTACGTAGCGAGCAAAACGCCTCGTACAGGCGGTCGTATTCCCGCGTTTGCGTCTCGTCCCCTTTGTGCATGAAGTCCTCCGGCCCGTTTCTGTTCTTGTCCTACTCTACCGTATCGAGCGACTCTTCTAGCAGGCTCCCCGAATCGTCCTTAGACGCAGGGGCCTTGCCGTGACCCTGCTGGGGACGCAGGTCGAGAAGGACACCGCGGGCGCGTCTGAGCGCCATGCCGGCCCAGTCCTGGGCGGCACTCGTTGCCGCGGCGGCACGATTGGTGATCACGAGGCTCGTCAGGCTCAGCAGCATCTGCTTGGTCTCCTCGGTCATGTCGCCCATGGCGTTGATCACGCTCACCATCGCCTGGCGATTCTCGAACACCTCGCTGACGTTGCGCGCGCCGCCTGCGGCAAGTGCCTCGAAGAACTCGCTCACGAAGTTGACGCGCTGGTCAATGGGCATTCGCTCGACCCAGTTCTTGAGGCCCTCCCGGATACGTTGGCTCTCAAGCGTAAGGCCCCGCTCGTCCTCGATGACGCCAAAGGCGTCAACTTCCCAGGTAAACAGGTCATGGCCGCTTGGTCCCGACGCGCTGCTCTTGACCACGATGCTCGGGTCGTCTTCGCGCTCGAAGATGATGCCAACCATGTCGTTCGCAGGAACGATGCGCCGATAGCGCTCGCCAAGCTTCTCTGCGGGGCTTTCCTCTATGACCTCGGGAGCCAGGCCAGGGCCATCGTTGCTCCATACGCGCATGACCTTGCGCGCCAGCTTCTCTGGGCAGGTCATCGCGGCATAGAGCGCGAGGTTGCCTCCCTTGGAGTGACCACCCACGTAAACGCTGACAGGAAGCCAACGCCTGGCGCGCAGGGCATCCTCGAGATAGCGTGCGGCACGGTGGTGAGCCCCGGGTATCGTAAAGGTCAGCATGAAGTCCTCGCGCCAGCCAACGAGGGAGTCGTCCGTCCCGCGAAAGGCAACGTAGAGCTCGAGCAGGGAGACGTCCACCTGCAAGGCGGCAAACTGCACAAGCTTCTCCTCGTCCAGCACGTCAACATAGTCGTGCAGCGCCATGTCGCAAAAGCGAGGAGACTCGGCAAGCACCTCGAGGAACTCCTCGGTCACCTTAGCGAGGGACTTGACGCAGTCGGAGAACTCCGAGCGATGGGCGTCGAGCACCTTCCGGCAGGCATCACCCAGAGAGATCGACCCCTTTCCGGGGGCGGGCACGACGCCTTGGAAGTCGATATAGGACAAGGCCGACAGGACGAGGTTGTCAACGTCGTTGAAGGGACGCTCCGACACCTTCACGTCTCCACGCCAGCGCAGATAGTCAACGATATTCGCCACAGAATCCCCTTTCGATCACCTGTAGCAACAGAAAGTAAGTGTAGCCCAGATGAGTGTCTCGAACGAAGGCGGTTCGGCAGCGGTCGGCCCTGCGCCATCGGCTCCTGAACCTGCTTGTGCTAACAGCGGCGCGTGGGGCATGAGGAATGCTCCCCATGCCCCACGCGCCGCGTGAAGTAGGTCTTTGTCTTAGAAGCCGGGGCCTCCCATGCCGCCACCGGGGCCACCACCGGGTCCGCCACCCATGTCGCCACGACCGCCCATGCCGCCAGGTCCGCCGCCCATCTGCATCGAGTTGGTGATCTCGCTGACCTGCTCACCATTGACGGTGATCGTTCCACCCGTGAACTCGCTGCCAAGGTCGAAGTCAAAGGCAAACTGGCCCTGGATATCGATCGTTCCTCCGCGCACATAGAGATAGCCGTTGGAGTCGAGCGCATCGGTGTCGCCCTGCCCCATCGCGACCTTCACGTTGCCACCGCGGATCTCGATCGTGGGCGTGAACTGCGAGGTCTTCTGCGAGGCATTGATGCCGTCATCGCTGGCCGAGACCGAGATGTCGCCGCCGTTGATCTGCACGTAGGTACCCTCGATGCCCTCCACCGCGTCAATGGTGATCGTGCCGCCGTCAATCTGCGTGTAGGTTGTGCCTTGGATGCCATCATCACTCGCGTTGATGGTGAAGTTGCCGTTCAGGATGTAGACATAGCCCTTGGAGTCGTCATCGGAATTCTCGCTATGCAGCGCGTCCTTGCCAGACGTGATGTCAAAGGTGCCGTCCGCGATCCGTATGGAGTCGTTTGCCTCAAGCGCGTCGGCGTCGCAGGTGATCTTGTAGCTACCGCCCGTTACCTTGAGGTCGTCTTTGCTGGTAACGCCATTGTTCGTAGAGGCAATGATGAGCGTGCCCAGGCCGTTGAGGGTCAGGTCGTCTTTGGAGAAGATCACGGCATCGGTGTTGGTCTCTCCGTCGGCCGTGAACTCGCCCGTGACGCTCAGACTGTTCTGACTGTCCTTCGCCGTGGTGACGAAGACCTTGTCGGCATTCTTGACGTAGATAGCCGGCGCGCTGTCGTTGGTGATGTTCGCACCGTCGAGGACGAGCTGCACCTTGGCACCCTCGGCATCAACGACGACCGTCGTGTTGCTGACATCCCCTACGAGCACGTAGGTTCCCTCCTTGGAGACGGTTACGTCCTGGCCGCTCGCAAGCGAGAGGTAAGTTGCGCCAACGAGGTCAACCGACTGCTCGAGGTCGCGGTCGCTGAAGAGGTCTGACGTGTCAACCACGCCGTCAGATGACATGCCGTCGATCGAGGTCTTGACCGAGGCGGCCGTAGCCTGCGTCGTCTTCGTGGCCTGCTCCGCATCGGAGGTCTTCTCCTGAGTGGTAGTCGTGACGGCAGGCTCGCTCGTCGCCGACGTCGGGGTCTGCTCCTGCTGAACGGCCTGCGTGTCTGTATTCGTGTTCGTCTGCCTCTGGCCGCACGCCGTGACGGACATTGCGAGCGCGCAGGCTAAAGGAACCATTACAAAGCTTTTCATGCTACTGCGTCCCATGTGGGAACACCTCCCTGGCCGGGTATTGCCCTGACGTTTACCAGCTTACGATTCGAAGCTTTGAGGAAGCTGAAAAGACCGTTCACCCACATTGCTGATAAATTTTTCAGCTACTTCGACCTGCCGAGCACGATTAGGAGAAGCCCGCGAAGAAGCTTGGGCGCCATCATCGCAGGTCAATCTCATGCGGCGCAGACGCGAAACAGGCTATGATTCATCGCGTAGGCGCTCGCGGGGTCCTTCGCGAGCTGATAAAAGGGAGCAGTATGAAATTCCTAGGAAACTGGCTTGTCACGACACTGGCTACCATGATTGCCATTTCGCTCGTCTCCGGCATTGAACCTGTGGGCGGCTCTTACGCCGGCCCCATCTTCTGCGCGCTTACGCTCGCCCTCGTCAACTCCTTCGTCAAGCCCATCGCATCGCTTCTGTCCTTGCCCATCAACCTTCTCACGCTTGGCCTCTTCAACCTCTTCCTGAACGCCTTCATGCTCGAGCTCGCCAGCGCCCTCTCCGTTGACCTTTTTGGTTCGGGCATCAGCATTTCCAGCTTCGGTGCGGCCTTCTTTGGATCCATCGTGATCTCGCTCGCAACAACCGTATTCAGCGGCCTGGTGATGGACGACTAGCCTATTCGAGTGAGTCAGTTACCGTAGTCCCTTTTGACTCATTCCCGAAGGGAGGAGGCGCGGGGGCAGGCGAGTGAGTCAGTTACCGTAGTCCTTTTTGACTCA
>CAJOKK010000028.1 GCA_905235165.1 uncultured Atopobiaceae bacterium
TGCGCGAACATTCTGCGGCAGTGAGGAGCGCAGTGCCGCAGAGTTCGCGCAGGCCTCCCCGCCGACCTCCGGAATGAGTCAAAAAGGACTACGGTAACTGACTCACTCGCCACGGCATAAAAAAGGGCCCCCAGTAACGGGAGCCCTTCTGTTTGCTATGGAAGATCGCTTTAGCGAGCGGCTGCCTGCAGGGCGGCACGAACCTCGTTGGAAGTCTTGAGCTTCATGATCTTCTCGACAAGGGCGTCGGCCTCCTCCTTGGTCCACAGCGAGATGATGCGGCGGACGCGCAGGATGGAGGGAGCGGAGACAGAGAACTCATCGAGACCGAAGGAGATGAGCACGGGGATGAGCAGCGGATCTGCCGCAGCCTCACCGCACATGCCAACCATGATGCCAGCCTTGTTGCCCTCCTCGATGACGCGCTTGAGGGAGCGCAGGACGGCCGGCTGATAGGGGTTGTAGAGGTAGCTCACCTTGTCCTGGCCACGGTCGGCGCACATGGTATAGCCGATCAGGTCGTTCGTGCCGATGGAGAAGAAGTCGCACTCAGCGGCAAGGTCATCGGCGATGAGGGAGGCAGCCGGGGTCTCAACCATGGTGCCGACCTCGATGTCGGGGTTGTACTTGACGTCACGGGCGTCGAGCTCGGCCTTGCACTCCTCAACCAGCTCCTTGACGCGACGGATTTCATCAAGCGTGGTGACGAGCGGCACCATAATCTTGATGTCGCCGAAGGCGGAGGCACGCAGCAGGGCGCGCAGCTGAACCTTGTACTCCTCGGGGTTATTCAGGCAGTAACGCACGGCGCGGTAGCCCAGGAAGGGGTTCTCCTCCTTGGGAAGGTCCATGTAGGGGATCTCCTTGTCGCCGCCCACGTCGAGGGTACGGATGATGACCGGCTGGTCCTTCATGCGCAGAGCGACCTTCTGGTAGGCAACGAACTGCTCTTCCTCGCTCGGAAGCTCAGTTGCGTCCATGAAGAGGAACTCGGAACGGAAGAGGCCAACGCCCTCAGCGTCGTGCTCGGCAGCTCCGTTGGCGTCGCTGGGGTTACCGATGTTGGCAACAAGCAGCTTCTCGATGCCGTCGGCAGTGCGGGTAGGAATGCCACGGAAGGCCTCGAGGGCCTCCTTCTCCTCGGCGAGCTTCTTTGCGGCGGCATGATAGCGATCAAGCTCGTCGTCAGTCGGAGCAACGATGACCTGGCCCTTGCCACCGTCAACGATGCACATGTCACCCGACTTGATGATGCCGGTAATGTTCTCGACAGAAAGGACAGCCGGAATCTCAAGGGCTCGACAGATGATGGCGGCGTGGGAGGTGCGGCCACCCGTCTCGGTGACGATAGCGGCAACGTTGTCCTTGTCGATATCAGCCGTCATGGAAGGCGTCAGCTCGTTAACAACGACAACAGAGTTCTCGGGGAGGGTGGAGAGATCGATCAGCTCCTGGCCAAGCAGGAAGGCGAGAAGACCCGTGCGGACGTCGGCGATGTCGGCGGCACGCTCACGGAAGAGCTCATCCTCCATGGCGGAGAACATGTCGAAGTAGGTGTCGTAGGCCTCCTTGACGGCCTGCTCGGCACACTTACCGGCATCGATGTCGCTCGTAACCTGCTCGATGATGCCGTCATCCTCGGCAAACTCGATATGGGCACCCATGATGCCAGCCTCGGCAACAAGGCCACGCTCCTGCATGGAGGCGATCTGCTTGTTGGTCATGTCGATGAAGTGAAGGCGGGCTTCCTCATAGCGAGCCTTCTCCGCATCCGCGTCTTCGACAGGCTTGGGGGTAAAAGACAGATCAGGTTCGACCGCTACGCGTGCGACACCGATACCGATACCATCAGAAGCGTTTACGCCTTCGTACATGGGGGTTCCTCCTATCAAGACACTTGCCTAGTAAATACACAGAGAGGCGCCGCACGAAGCGACGCCCCATGGTGACACAACTATATCGCTATTTAGGCTAAAACTTAGCCGTCAATAAGCGCTACTTTGTCCCCTCGCGCTCTTCGATGAGCTTGTCAAGGCGCTCAACGACGCGATCAATGGTGGCGCGCTTCGCAATGCCCTTGCTTGCCGCGGTAGCGGTGCCGCAAGCAGAGGCAAAACGAAGAGCAGAGTCGTAGTCTGCACCGGCGTCGGTCTTGGCGATAAAGCCTGCGACCATGGAGTCACCCGCGCCGGTGGCGTTAACAAGCTTGATCTTGGCCGTCGGCACGGTGTGGATCTGCTCGTACTCGTCGTACAGAAGCGAACCGTGGCCGCCGCAAGAGACAATGACGTTGGCAGCGCCGAGGTCGTGAAGCTGCTTCGCGAAGGGGATGCACTCCTCGGGAGTCTCGGGATTAGCGCCGAAGATACGACCGACCTCATGGTTGTTGGGCTTGATGAGGAAGGGGTGAGCGGAGAGCGACTCCATGAGCAGCGAGCCAGGGGCGTCAACGACAAAGCGAACGCCACGGCCGGCAAGACGGCGCATGATGATGTCGTACATGTTCTCGGGAAGCGACGACGGAATCGAGCCGGTCAGCACGAGGGTGTCACCCGCCTTGATGCCGTCAAGGCGCATGAGCAGCTCATCGACCTTCTTCTCGGGAATCTTCGGACCCATACCGTTGACGATCGTCATGACGATACCGTTGAGCTTCACGTTGATACGCGTATTGCCCTTGTCGAGCTTCACGAAATTGCAGGTAATGCCCTTCTCCTGAAGCCTGGTCACAAGGTACTCGCCCGTGAATCCAGCAACGATGCCGAAGGCAACGTTCATGACGCCAAGCTCGTTCAGCAGCGTCGAGACGTTGATGCCGTTACCGCCGCAGTGAATCTCCTCGCTCGACGAGCGGTTGGTGAACCCCATATCCAAGCTAAGGGGATGCATGACATAGTCAATCGCTGGGTTCAATGTCACGGTATAAATCAACGTAGGCTCCTCTCAACAAACATCACTGCAAATTATGCAGGAATAATCTCCCGAATTATGCAACAAAAGCGTGAGTTGACGGCAAACGTACACGGAATATCGGCAATCCACCCTAGGCTTACAAGCTGTTTGCTTGAGCACGAGCAAGCCACACCGCGCGAAATTTTTATAAAAATGCAGGTCGCTGAGGTGGTTGCCCAGAAAGGGAGAACTGAGGGCATTTCACGCCCGTGCCGCCGAATCGCGCGGCCCAGGCACTAAGACTCAAAGCTCCAGAAGCCCGTGCCGGTCTCGGGATCAAAGGCGCGCCCAATGCGGCCTCCCAGGACGGGTCGAAGCTCGACCTCTCCCGTGTAGAGAACCGTCGTTGCCTTGAGGTGCCCGCCAAGCGTGCGATGCTCGCCTTCCTCGACATAGGAGAAGAGCGCGTGCGTGTGCAGAGAGTGCTGACCCGTCGAATCAGAAATCACATTGCCCATGAGCGAAACGAGCTCGAGCATACCCTCGATGCGCTTTGTCGAGAAGGACTTGGCAATCGGGTCGAAAGTCTGGATCTCAGCAGACTGGCAACCACCAATGCCCTGATAGGTTGCGGACTCGATGCCTTCGGCCTTGCAGAGCTCAAGGATGCCCGAAACGATCTCGTCGCCACGATCAAAACGCAGGTAGTAGGCATCTCCAAGTTTGCGATACTCCACGGTTTCCCCCTTACTTTTGTCATAGAAGATGCAAGTTTACAAAAAGATGAATGCAAAGGTCTACGAGCCGAGTAACAGATTCTCAGTATTTCCGCAGGCAGACACCATGGGAAAACGCTCAACGGCTGCGGGCGCTTGCGCGCCCTCCGCCCGGCATGCGCCAGAGGGCGCATGCCGCCCTCGCGGGTTCGAACCCCTGGAGGGAGTGCTACGTAAAAGAAAAACGCTTCCGGTTGGAAGCGTTTTGGGATTCAAATGGTGGACCGGCAGGGGTTCGAACCCTGGACCTTGGGATTAAGAGTCCCCTGCTCTACCAGCTGAGCTACCGGTCCATATTCAATTATGGGGTGGGTGGGCTCGAACCCTGGACCTCCTGAGCCACAGTCAGGCGCTCTGCCAACTGAGCTACACCCACCGTAGTTGGCCTGCTGCGTTGCGCAGCTAGTACATAATAACGTACTCCCCTTCCGATGCAAGCGACGTTTTCTAGTTTTGAATATTTTGTTTAGTCTGCAGGTTAAAGCCCATGATTCCAAGAGCCTCCCAGAGAAAGCGGCACCGGAGATCAGCCTCTCTCTAGAGCAAGGAATAGTAGGCAGCAGCCATCGCGTCGCCCCAGAGCATCATGATGAGGCAGGCGAGTGAGATTGCGGGGCCAAAGGGAAACATCCCCTTCCCAGCCGAATGGACGCTTCCGTCGGGTTGGTCGTTCTTATCGTCAGCGGCGCCTTGAAAGAGGAAGCTCGACACAATACCGAGCACGCAGGCCAACAGCACGAGAAAAATCGTCTGCAAGAAGCCAAAATACAGGGCAGCAACCACAAAGAGCTTGAGGTCTCCCCCACCCATTGACGCCTCTCCCGTCATCCTGTCGCAAAGAACAATGAAGGCGAGAAGCATGGCCCCGATGAACAAGGCGCTCAGTACATAGGAGAAGAGCTGTCTCACCTCCATAGCCCCCACCGCCCACTGCGAAGTGAGGTATGCCAAGCGAGCGACCAGAGCGACCACTATGCAGGCATTGGGAATGCGACGCTCATCGAGGTCGCTCAGAGACAGACGAAGCAGGGCGGCCGAGAAGATCGCAAGCTCAACCGCTTCAAAGCCAATTCCGTAGCGTCTGACGAGCGCGAGGAAAGTCGCGCCCAGAACTGCGGCACACACGACCAATCGACTGCGGCCACCCTCACTAACACGAGTCCTTATCGCACGTGCTTCTCGCCGAATCTTCATGCGACCTCCCTCAAGACGCGCGAGAGGCGCCGTCGCCTGCGCACGCAGCGTAAGATACCATCCAGACAGATTATGCCCTCACGGTGAGGGTCCGAGGAAGGACAAGCCATGCCAAACCTGCCAGAGAACACCCCGAGAAGCGTTGCGGAAGCCCTCTCACTTCCTGCAGATGGGCTTGAGGAACGCGTCATTGCCGAACATCCTCGCTGGCAGGGCGGCATTTTCAAGGTGGCCCAGCTTGATGTTGAGCAGCCCGACGGCAAGCCGGGCATACGTGACGTCGTTTGGCATAACGGCGGCTGTGGCGTCGCGGCCGTGCGTGATGGAAAGCTCTGCCTCGTGCGCCAGTGGAGAGTCTCGTTGGATCGCATGACGCTTGAGATTCCCGCGGGAAAGCTTGACGAGGGAGAAGACCCCGCGAGCTGCGCCGCCCGCGAGCTTGCTGAGGAGACCGGCCTCGTAGCTGAGCGACTTGAGCATGTTGCGACGGCTGCGGGCTCCATTGGCTTTACCAACGAGTGCACACGCGTTTTTCTCGCCCACGGGCTCTCGGTGCATCCGGCGCATCCCGACCCGGACGAGTTCGTTGACGTTGTCTGGATTCCGCTTGAGGACGTGATCACGGCGGCGCGGGTCGGTGCCATCGTGGATGCCAAGACCATCATCGCGGCCTATGCCGCACTCGCGGAAGGCTGATTGCCGCGCAGCACGCGCAAGGTCTCAGCGTGAGCTCTAGATGTTGCTTTTATTGTGATACTCTTCTCGCGTATTCGTCCCATCCGGATGTGAGGAGATGGTTGCAGATGGCAGCACGTATCGGAGCGCTTGAGGCGGGCGGCACCAAGATGGTCCTGGCGGTAGGCACCGCCGACGGCACCATCGAAGAGCAGGTTTCCATGCCCACCGTCGAGCCCGACCGTGTGGTTCCCGAAATGGCGAAGTGGTTTGCCGAGCGCGAAGTTGACGCCATCGGCATCGGCGCCTTCGGCCCCACGATCGTCAATCCGAACAATCCCGACTTCGGCAAGACCTGCTTCACGCCCAAGCCCGGCTGGTCCTATTTTGACTTCCTGGGCACCATGCGCGCAGGCTACAACGTGCCCATGGGCTATGACACCGACGTCAACGTTGCCTGCCTGGGCGAGGCCACCTTCGGCTGCGCCAAGGGCCTCGACTCCGTGTGCTACTTCACCATCGGTACCGGTATCGGCGCCGGTGTAATGGTGGGCGGCCAGCTCCTGCACGGCATGCTGCACCCCGAGGCGGGTCACATCCTTCTGACCAAGCTTCCCAACGACCCGGGAACGAGCACCTGTCCCAAGCACGACCGTTGCTTCGAGGGACTTGCCGCAGGTCCATCCATCAAGGCGCGTTGGGGTGCCAGTGGCTCCGAGCTCGCCGACCGCAACGAAGTCTGGGAGCTTGAGGCCGACTACATCGCGCAAGCATGCGAGATCTACGTCACCTGCTATTCTCCCGAGAAGATCATCATCGGCGGTGGCGTGGCCCATCAGGAGCAGATCTTCCCACTGATCCGCAAGAAGTTCCTCGCCTACCTCAACGATTACCTGAAGACTCCCGAGCTTGAGGATATCGACAATTACATCGTCCCCAACAGCCTCAACGAGAAGCAGGGCATCCTGGGTTGCATCGAACTGGGCAGGCGCGCTCTCGAAGCCTAAAGCGTAAGCCACCATCCGTCACCATCGTGCTACTATGTAACGGCACAAGCGCCAGTAGCTCAGCAGGATAGAGCACCGGACTTCTAATCCGACGGTCGGGGGTTCGAATCCCTCCTGGCGCACCATTTTGGGTTGATAAGGGTCCCGATGACGGGGCCCTTTCTTTGTAGGGCGAATCCCAGGGAGGGATTCGAACCCCGTGAGGGCGGGATGCGCCCGCGGCGCATCCCGGGCCGAAGCGCCGCAAGGCGCGTAGACCCACCCATACCAAATCGTGACATTTCGAGCCTGTTTTTGTCACAAAATGGTTGAAGGCCTTAGAAGGGGAAACCGTTCTTGCCCTGGGGGTTCACACCCATATTGCGCATCATATTCTGCATCTGGCGACGGGCCTTGCGAGAGCCGCCCTTACCACCCATCTCGTTGGTCATCGCGCGCATCTTGCCCATCATCTTGTTCATCTCGCTCCACTGCTTGACGAGCTGGTTGACCTCCTGGATGGAGCGGCCCGAACCGGCAGCGATACGCTTGCGACGCTGGCCGTTGATCTTCTTGGGGTGCTGGCGCTCGTCAGGCGTCATGGAATAAATCATTGCCTCGATGCGCGTGATCTGGCTCTCGTCGAGGTTGCCACCCATCTGTGCCAGTGCGCGATCGCCGCCAGGAATCATGCCGATGAGCTTGGAAAGGCCGCCCATCTTACGAATCTGGTTCATCTGGTCGAGCATATCGTCCATCGTGAAGCCCTCGCGCAGGATGCGCTCAGCGTTCTCAAGGTCTTCCTCCCTGGCAACCTTCTGGGCCTGCTCGATGATGCCCACCACATCGCCCATGCCGAGGATGCGCTTGGCCATGCGCTCAGGATAGAAGACCTCGAGCGAATCGGGCTTCTCGCCCATGCTCACGAACTTGATGGGCTTGCCCGTGACCTCACGCACCGACAGGGCGCCGCCACCACGGGCATCGCCGTCAAGCTTGGACATGATCACGCCGTCAAAGTCCACGCGCTCGGCGAAGGTGCTCACCACGTTCACGATGTCCTGACCGGTCATGGCGTCAACCACCATGAGGATCTGGTCGGGCTTGACGGCGTTCTTGATGTCAACCGCCTCGGCCATCATCTGCTCGTCGATCTGCAGACGGCCCGCGGTATCGACGATGACCACGTCGTTGAGGTGGTCGATGGCGTAGCGAATAGACTCGTTGGCAATCTTGACCGCATCCTTGCCGTCACCACGGTAGACCGGCACGCCGATCTCCTCACCGAGGGTGGCAAGCTGATCGGCAGCGGCGGGGCGATGCACGTCGCAGGCAGCCAGAAGCGGGCTTCTCCCCTGCGACTTGAGCATGTAGGCAAGCTTGGCAGAGGCCGTGGTCTTACCAGAGCCCTGCAGACCGACGAGCATGATCACGTTGGGCGTGCGGTTCTGCGGCAGGACGAGCTTTGACTCCGTTTTGCCGAGAAGCTCAGTGAGCTGATCGAGCACGATGGCCACGACATTCTGCGCCGGGGTCAGCGAGTCGAGCACCTCGGCCGTCATGCACTTCTCCTTGCAGGCGGCCACGAAGTTCTTCACGACGCGGTAGTTGACGTCCGCCTCGAGAAGGGCCATGCGAATCTCGCGCATGGCAGAGTTGATATCGTCCTCAGTGAGACGGCCCTTGCCGCGCAGCGCGTCAAAGGTGTCTTGAAGTCGATCAGAAAGGCTACTGAAAACTGCCATAGGTACTTTCTCCTCAGGCTCGTTGAACTAGATGATGTCAGACTCCCCCACCAGGGCGCGGGAGAACTCAAGCGCGTCAAAGGGCTGCAGGTCGTTGATGCCCTCGCCCACGCCGATGCGCCACACGGGAAGCTGGAGCTCGTGGCTAATGGCAACCACGATACCGCCCTTTGCCGTACCGTCAAGCTTGGTGACGATAAGACCGTCAAGGTCGAGGGCGTCATTGAACTCGCGGGCCTGGTTGAGGCCATTCTGCCCCGTAGTTGCGTCAACCACGAGTACGACGCTCACGGGCATGTTGGCGCGCTTGCGAGTGACGTTGACCACCTTGGCAAGCTCGCGCATGAGCTCGGGCGAAGTGTGCAGGCGGCCTGCGGTGTCGATAAGAACGAGGTCGGATCCACGCTTCTCGGCCTCGTCGATGACCTCGTAGCACACGCTTGCCGGGTCGGCACCGCGCTCTCGCGTGATGACGTCAACGCCGGAGCGCTCGCCCCAGACCTGCAGCTGCTCGATGGCGGCGGCACGGAAGGTGTCGCCTGCGCCGATGAGCGGCTTGGTGCCCCTCTTCAGGGCCTCGCTCGCCAGCTTGCCCACCGTGGTGGTCTTACCGGCACCATTGATGCCCACAAACAGGACGCAGGACGGGAGCGAGGTAAAGGGGTCGCGCTCAGAGGGCGCGAACTCCTTGGAGAGTCGCGTAGACAGGGCATTGCGCAGCTGACGGGCCGTACGCAGGTTCTCGCGGGCGGCTTGCTCGCGAAGGTCGTCGGTCACGTGCATGGCAACCTCGCCGCCCATGTCGGCCATGACGAGGGTATCTTCGAGCTCCTCCCAAAAGGTCTCGTCAACCTCGCCACCCATGTAGAAGACTTCGGAAATGGCCTCGCGCGAACGCGAAAGACCACGCATAAGTGAATCACGCAGTGACATTAGGCCTCAACCACCTTTCCGGTTGTTCTATCAAGCCTCTGGCTGACCACGTGGCTCACGCCGTCAGCCTGCATAGACACGCCATAGAGGACGTCCGCCTGCTCCATCGTGCGACGCTGGTGACTGATCACGATGAGCTGGGTCACGCTCTTGAGCTGCTCGATGGCGTCGAGCAGCTTGGAGAGGTTCGAGTCGTCCAGGGCGGCCTCGACCTCGTCGAACACGTAGAAGGGCACCGTACGGGTGCGGTAGACGGCAAAGAGCAGGGCGAGCGCGGTCAGGGACTTCTCGCCACCGCTCATGAGCATCATCTTCTGGATCTTCTTGCCACGAGGTTGGGCAACGATCTCGATGCCCGTCTCGGTCACATGGTCGGGGTCGGTCATCTCGATATGGGCATGACCGCCCGGGAAGAGCATGGAGAAGACCTCTTCGAAGTTAGCGTTGACCTGGTCGAAGACCAGAAGGAACTGGCGACGCATCTTGCGATCGATCGCCGCCGTGATCTTGGCAAGCGACTTCTTGGCGCTCTCGAGGTCGTTCACCTGCTCGGAGATGTAGTCGGAACGCTCCTTGAGGCGCAGGTACTCGTCCATGGCCACCTCGTTGACCGGACCGATGCTGTCGAGCTGGCGGGTGAGCTTGGCGACCTTCTGCTCCATGGCCTCGCGGTCATCCGGCGCAGGAAGCGCGAGCGCGTCTTCGAGGATCCAGCCGTAGGCCGTGATCTCCTTGAGCGCAGTCTCGACCTGTACCTCGATACGACCAATATCGACCTTGAGGTCGCCCGACGCCGTACGGGCACGCTCGAGCTCGCCCGAGGCCTCGTTGACGGCCTCTCGCGCCTCGCTGATCGTGGCCTTGAGGGAGTCGGAGTCTGCCTCGGCAAGCGAGGCGCGGTCGCGCAGGCGCGCATCCCAGGCCTGGGCACGCTCGTAGATGGCGGCATAGCGCTCGTGCAGCGGGTCGACACGCTGGCGCAGGACGTCGAGCGACCGGGCCGAGTGGCGCGTAGCCTCGAGGCGCTTGTCGATCTCGCGCACGGTCGTGGCAAGCTCCTCCTCGCGCGAGGCAAGATGGTTCTTACGCTCAACCGTGGTGGCCAGGCGCAGGCGGGCGTCTGCCAGGCGCTCGCTGGCCTCATTCTCTGCACGGGAGGCGGCGGAGCGCTTGTCGGAGATCTCGGAGAGCTGACGGCCCAACTCAGCCGCACGCTCCTCGGCCGCCTCGGCAGCCGCCTTGTGCTGGGCGATCTTGGGTCGAGCCTCGTCGGCCTTTTCGGAGGCGGCGGCGCGGCGCTTGGCCACCTGCTCCTGCTCGGAGGTTGCCTGATTGTGCTGGGCTTCGAGACGACCGATCTCGGAAGTGACCGAGGAAAGCTCGCCACGCAAGCGAGCAACGTCGCCCTTGGCACGGGCGCTGCTGTCGCGAGCGTCGCTCAAGGCGACATCGGCCTCGCTCACGGCACGCGCCGCGTCCTCGGCGCTCGCCTCGAGCTCGCCCATCCCCTCGTTGAGGGCGCGCATGCGACGCTTGCGCTCAAGCGCGCCAGCCTCGGCACCGGCAGTGGCACCCACCACGATGCGACCATCGGGCAGCACCGTCACGCCCGTGGGCGTAACGTAGGTGAAGGCCGGCGCCTCGTCGTGAGCACGCACGGCCGCCGTGGCGTCATCCACGAGGCGCACGTCGCCGAGAAGGGCGCGCACGAGACCGCGCGTATGGTCGGCCACGCTGAGCTTGTCAACCAGGGCCTCCCCCGGCGCATCTTCGGCAACGGCGGCATCCTCGTCCCTACGGGCAATGATGGCCGCACGGCCAGCGGTGTCGGTGAGGCCCTCAGCCGTATGGGCAAGCGAGGCCGCAGCCTCGGAGTCTGCCACGACGAGAGCCGCCAGGTCATCGCCCAGCAGGCGCTCGATAAGACCCTCGAGCTCGGCAGGAGCCTCGATCAGGTCGGCCAGGCGGCACTCGACCAGCCCCTCGGAACGAGAGGCAAGGGCCGCGGTGAGCTTGCTCGCATTGGCGCTCTGCTCGTCAACCGCACTGAGGGCGGCGAGCGTGGCGCGAGACTCCTGGAGACGCGTGCGGGCCGCGCTCTCCTCCTTGCGGGCGGCGTTGAGGGCGTCTTGCGCGGCCTGAATGGCCTTGGTTGCTCCCTCAGCCGCAGCCGTCGCCGCCTCAAGGTCGGCAGAGATCGTGGCCTTGCGCGCCTCGCGCTCCGCAAGGGCGGCAGCGGCGGTCTCTATCTGCTCGGAAATCTGCGAGAGTCTGCTCGCGAACATCTGGTCTTGCGTCTCGGCGCTCTCGATCTGGTCGCGGAGCTTGGCATAGGCCAAGGTCTCGGTGTCAGCCTCACGCTGGGCAGAGCGCTGGTCAGCCGTGAGCTGGGCCTGCTTGGAGCCGAGGCTGCGACGCTCCTCAGTCGTGCGACGCGCCTCCTTCTCAAGCTCGGCAACGCGCTCCTGCAGCTCGCGGACGCCTACGGAGGCGTCAGAGAGCTCACCGGCCACGCGCTCGTGCTCCTCGATGGCATCGGCACGCTGCTTTTGGCTCGAGGAGAGGGTCATGCGCATCTCGGAGAGACGCGCGACCATGTTCTTGCCCTTCTCCTCAAGCAGGCGCATGTCGGAATCGATGCGGCCGAGGATGTCTTGCATGCGACGGCGCTGCTCGCCCAGGTCGCCAACGAAGATGCCCTTCTGCTCGAGAAGCGACTGGTAGCGCTCGAGATCGTTGGACTTCTCGTCAAGGCGCAGCTGGGCCAGCTCGACGGCGGCATCCGCCTCGCGCTGGCGAGCAATCAGCTGGTTGTATCGCTCCTGCAGCTGGCGAAGGTCGTCAACGGCAAGGGTGGTTGAAAGATCCGAGAGCTCAGCCTTGAGGTCGCGGTGACGCTTGGCCTTGTTGACCTGGCGCTCAAGCGGGCCGAGCTGGCGATTGATCTCACGCGAGATGTCTTTGGCGCGCGTGAGGTGCTCCTCCATGGCGCGGAGCTTGCGCTCCGAGCGCTCCTTGCGCCGACGGTGCTTGGCAATGCCGGCGGCCTCCTCGATGAGCTCGCGACGGTCTTCGGGGCGGCTGGCGAGAATGGAATCGAGCTTGCCCTGGCTAATGATGGAGTGGGTGTCTTTGCCCAGGCCGGAATCGTGCAGGATGTCGGTGATGTCCATCAGGCGCGAGGGCGCATTGTTGATGAGGTACTCAGACTCGCCGGAGCGGAACATCCGTCGCGTGACGGCAACCTCAGAGAAGTCGATCGGCAGGGTGTGGTCGCTGTTGTCGAGCACGAGCGTGACTTCCGCCACGCCCACCGGCTGACGCGCCGACGAGCCGGAGAAGATCACGTCCTCCATGGCCTGGCCGCGAAGCATCTTGGCGCTCTGCTCGCCCAGAACCCACAGGATGGCGTCAGAGATGTTTGACTTGCCCGAGCCATTGGGACCCACCACCACGGTGAGGCCGGGGTCAAAGATGAGAGAGGTACGGTCGGCGAAGGACTTGAACCCCTTAAGCGTGAGCGACTTCAGGTACACGGCGCACCCTCCGGTTACTGCAGGTCAGCCCACACTGCGTGCGGGTCTTCTTGGATGCGGCGAATGGCGTCGGCGGCAGCGGCGCTCTCAGACTCCTTCTTGGAGCCACCCGTTCCACGGCCGATGCGACGGTTGTCGAGCATGACGACGGAGGTGAAGGTACGAGCATGAGCCGGACCATCAGAGGACTCTAGGCGATAGGTCGGCGTCTTGCGGATATTGCCCCGCTGCGTAAGCTCCTGTAGGGCAGTCTTGGGGTTCACGGAACGCTGGATCGTCTCAGGGACCATGAACTCGCCAAGGTTTCTCATCACAAACTCATGGGCGGCATCGTAGCCTGCGTCAACATAGAGGGCACCAACGATGGCCTCGAAGACATCTTCAAGCGCAGAGCGCATACCGCGCGTGTTGGTGCCCAGCTCGGAGACGCCAAAGACGATGTATTCGGTGAGGCCGAGGCTCTCCGAGACGGACGAGAGCATCTTGCCTGAGACGAGCGCGATCTTGAGGTCGGTCAGCTTTCCCTCGTCCATCTGCGGAAAACGCTCGTACACCTCGCGCGCCACGATGGCGCCGAGAATGGCGTCACCGAGGAACTCGAGGCGTTCATACGATGCCGAGACCGGCTTGCCCTCTGCTGCCGACGGATGCGTGATGGCCGAGGCAATGAGGTCTTTATTAGCAAACTCGTGGCCGACGATCTGCTCGACGGCCACGACTCGTTTGTGAAGCTTCAAAGCGATTCCTCTACAGAGCCTGGGTGATTGCGTCCACAGCGTCGCCGATGGTGTGAATGGTCAGAAGCTTTTCGTCCTCCATCGATGCGTCGAACTCATCCTCAAAGGCGGTGACGAGCTCGAGAAGATCGAAGGAGTCTGCACCGAGCTGCTTGAAGTCAGTCTGCTCGGTAAGCGAAGAGGGGTCGACGTCAAGCGACTCACTCGTAACCTTGATGACCTTATCGAACACTTGCGAACGATCCATGAGAAATCTCCTTGCATAGCGCCCCAAAGCGGGGCGATTAACCCACATACAAAACAATTTGATGGTAGCAGAGCCAGAAGGACTCGGCACCTTCATCACGCATAAAGCAGCCACCCCCAGGCGAGAGTGGCTGCTTGGCGCGTGAATTATTCCGCAACCTGCACGGCGTCGGCAATCTTGCCCACCAGGTTCTCGCGAACCGCACGGGCGCAGACAAGCGCGCCGTTCTTGACGGCGAGCGCACTGGTGGCGCCATGGCCGATGATGACGGGGGCCTTCAGGCCGAGCAGGACCGCCCCACCATACTCATCGCCGCTCAGCTCGGCCGCAACCGACTTGAGCGCCGGCTTGAGCAAAAGCGCGCCTGCAGCCGAACGTTTGGAGGCAGCCGTAGCATCCTTGACACGGCCAACGATGAACTTGGCCGTACCCTCGATGGTCTTCACCGCAACGTTGCCGGTGTAGCCATCGCAGACGATGACGTCATAGCGTCCGGCGAGAAGATCGGTTCCCTCGGCATTGCCCACAAACCAGCCATCGCTGGCCTCCTTGAGCGAGCGATGGTAGTCGAGGGCCATCTCAGAACCCTTGGACTCCTCCTCGCCATTAGACAGCAAGGCCACGTTCGGGGCACCAACCCCAAGGGCGACCTTGGAATAGGCACGACCCATGTGGGCAAACTGAACGATTGCGTCGTTGGAGACGTCGGCATTGGCACCCATGTCGAGCATCACGGTCTTACGACCAGTGGCACCCGGAATGGCCGTGGCAAGCGCCGGGCGCTTCACGCCCTTGATACGACCGACGTTGAGCGAAGCGGCTACCAAGATGGCGCCCGTAGACCCCGCAGAAAAGAAGCCGTCGGCATCGCCATGGCGCACAGAAACGCAACCACGAACGATGGTCGACTCCTTCTTGGAGCGAACCGCCGTCGCGGGATGCTCTCCCATCTCGATGACCTCGGTGCAAACGAGGGGCATCGCGCGCTCATGCGAATCGCAGAAGGGCGCAATGATGTTATCGGGGCCAGCAACGAGCACCGAGAGTTGGCTATCTTCCTCAAGCGCCTCAGCAATGCCCTCGAGCACGACCTCATAGCCTGAATCGCCGCCCATGGCGTCGACGCAGATGGTAACCATACAACCTCCCCCAACGTGAGAAAAGGCCGGCCCTTCCGGACCGGCCTCATGCTCTATTCTCTGCATGCGCCGCCGAAACTAGTCGACGACGATGACCTCGCGGTCCTTGTAGAAACCGCAGCTGGGGCACACGTGATGCGGAAGCTTGGGGGCACCGCACTGCGGGCACGTGGAACGCGCGGGAGCGGCGAGCTTGCTGTTAGCCGAACGACGAGTGTGCGTGGCGCCGCGGCCCTTCTTTTGCTTAGGTACTGCCATCTTGAACCTCTCTTAA
>CAJOKK010000029.1 GCA_905235165.1 uncultured Atopobiaceae bacterium
GTCGCAGACGTTCAGCCCAAGCCTCCCCGCAGCCCAGTATCTTGCTCAGGTTCGCAGGAGGACGGTGTGCTCCGGGATCGGGATGCTTCGACTGGGATATTAGGTTTCGGACTCACACGGAGATGAGGAGCTCGCTCGCTGCGCTCGCATCGCTCGTTGTTGGGCGAGGTATCTGGTTGTTGACCTCACCTGAACGCAGGAGCTCGCTCGCTTCGCTTTGGGGCTTTTACTTTAGAGGGTTTGAGGCCATGGTGGCGTTGGTGTAGGCATCGTCGCCGGTTACTTCGCGGATGACGTGGAGCATGGGTGGGAACTCGACTTCGTCGCCTTCGATCAGGAGCTCGAGTTTGAGGATGGCCTTGTCTTTTAGGGCGGGGAAGATGTCGACATCGAAGTATTGGTTGGCGTACATGAGGCACCAGCGGGTCTTCTCGATGGGACGGCGATCGGGGTCGGCTTGCTGGAGGAGGTTGCGATATTCTCGCTTGCTTAGGTGCTGACGACGCACTAGGCGCTTGTTGCCTTCGGCATCGATGCGCTTCTCGGTTAGGTGATAGGAGTTGCCCTTGCCGCTGCACTTGCGGACGCGCAGCTCGTGGCCGTCTTCGGCGCGCAGATAGGTCAGGGTCATGTCAACACGCTCGGCGTTCGGGAGGCTCGCGAGGGCTTGCTCGTCGGGATATTCGATAAGGAACTTGCGCTCGGTCTGGAAGGGGGCGACCTCACCCAGGAAGTAGGAGATCTCGTTGATGAGGCGGTCCATCTTGCCCCGGAAGTCCGTTGAGTTATCGATGACGCGCAAGTGAGGGTGGCCTGTCCAAGCGGCGATGAAGCCGTCGTCCATCGCGGCAGCTTCCTCCAGCGTCTCATGGCGCGTTGCGTTGTTCTCGTTGCCGTAGAACTGCTCGGCACCTTTGGCAGCCGTCACCAGATGGAAGACCGCGTCATAGCTATCACGCAGCTCAACCTCGGTACAGCCCAGGTCGGCGATAACGCGCTGGAACTCCTCGGGGGTCATGTAGTACTTGTTGTCGAGCATGCCGCGATCGCACACGATGAGGATCTTGTCGTCAGTCATGCCGCGCGCCGCGCGCTCGTAGGCACGCTCGCGCGTGAGCTGCACGCTCATCTGGCACCACTGGTACTCCTCGGCACTCGCGCACTCCCAGGGAAGAACACCATTGCCCTTGAACTCGGTAGCAGGCTCGGGAATCGTTATGACCTTATAGCCTAGACGATCAAAGGCGGAGCGAATCGAGGCAAGCGCCGTAGTCTTGCCGCCGCAGACACCTCCGGTTACCACGATCTTGGTGATGTTCGGCATAGAGACTGCCCCTCTCATATACGACCCTATCCGAGAAATTAGGCGAGCTGACGCTGCGCTTCGTCGAGCAATTCGCGAGCGTGTGCCAGAGAGGCTTGAGTGGCAGAGCCGGAAAGCATGCGAGCCACCTCGGCCGTGCGCTCCTCCCCTGACAGCTCGACGAGCGTGGTCTCGGGCACGCCCCCAGCGCCATCGGCGGCCTTGCTCACCAGATAGTGACGCTCGGCAACAACAGCCACCTGCGGCAGATGGGTCACCACGATGACCTGGTGCGTTTTGGCAAGGCGCGCGAGCACCTGGGCAAGGGAGCGTGCGGTAGCACCACCCACACCGGCGTCAACCTCGTCAAAGACAAGCGTCTCGGCACCCGTTCCGGAAACTCCCGCAGCCTCTCCCAAGACCACCTTCACGGCGAGCATGACGCGACTGACCTCGCCACCCGAGGCAATGCGCCTGAGCGGGCGTGCCGTCATGTTTGCCGCAGGACGATAGAGCAGCTCAACCTTCGAGGGGCCCTGCGCCTGCCACTGCTCCCGCGGGAGCGGCTGAATGTCAAAGGCGACCTCGGCGCTGCCCATCTCAAGACCTGCCATCTCCTTCGTGATGGCCGCCGCAAGCTCGGGCGCAGCCTTACGGCGAAGGTCGTCGAGGTCCTTTGCCGCCTTGGTCAGGGTATCCTCCGCCTTCGCAAGACGCTCTCGCGCCTTGCACTCGAGCTCGTCACCATCGCGAACGGCCGACACGAGCTCGGCCGCCTCCTCACGACGGGCGAGCACGTCCTCGACGCTCGGGCCATAGGCTCGCAGAAGCCCTTGGTAGGCAGCCATGCGCGACTGCAGCTCATCAAGCTGCTCGGGGTCAAAGTCAACGGACTCTTGGTAGCTACGCAGGTCGGAAGCGATGTCTTCGAGGTCGATAAGGGAGCTCTCAAGCGCCTCGGCCATGCGATCGAGCGCTGCGTCATGGCTGGCGGCATCGCGGAGAAGCGCAGCGGCACTCGAGATAAGCTCCGTCACGCCACCCTCGTCAACAAGGGCGTCACGGGCACCGTGTGCCGCTCGAAGCAGCGACTCGGCATGCTCAGCTCGCGGCAAGACCTCCTCGAGCTCTCGCAGCTCCTCGACGCTCGGGCCCACCTCGTCGATACGGTTGAGCACAAAAGCCGCCTCGTCAACCTGCTCCTGGGCGGAACGCCCCATCTCTTGGATACGAGCGAGCTCGGCTGCGGCTTGCTTCGCCACAAGCAGCGCCTCACCGTAGGCGGCGCGGGCACGCTCGGCCTTCTCCTGAGCCCAGGCATCAAGGAGCTCGACGTGGGTCTGCACCCGCAGCAAGCGCTGGTGTTCGTGCTGGCCGCAAAGGTCGACCGTGGAGCCAACACGCTCCGAGAGCTCGCGCACCGACGAGAGATGCCCGTCGATCTCGACTCGGCTGCGCCCATCGGCAGAGACGCGACGCCTGACCACGACGCCATCCTCATCAGAATCGGGAAGAAAGAGACGTGCCTCGACGGTAAGGCCCGCAGCTCCCTCGCGCACCGAGCTCGCATCCGCACGCTCCCCCACCAAGAGCTTGATGGAGGAGAGCAGGGCCGTCTTACCCGTTCCCGTCTCGCCCGTGAGCACCGTAAGCCCGCTTGCCGGACGTATGCTCGCATCATGGATGAGCGCGACGTCAAGCGCGCGCAACTCGTCAATCATCGAAACCCTTACCTCTCCTTAGGTCCGTCTCAACTCCCCCTGGCCGCACCTTAGCCTAACCCTTGGTCCTGCCATAGAAGACGCGCGAGACCGACTCATAGAAGCTACGGGCATTACGGTCGAGCAGGATGAGGTCTCCAGGACCGCGCCTGACCGTGGCGCTGATTCCGCGCAAGCCCTCGCCAACCGGCTGACCATCGGCAAAGAAGAGCCGCTCGACGTTGCGCTCGGGAGAAATACGCAGCTCAACCACATCGGAAGGCGAGGTAAGGAAGGCGCGGGCCGTGATGGTGTGACAGGCGACCGGCACACAGACCATGCCATGAAACTCAGGCGTGACAATGGGACCACCCGCCGCGAGCGCGTAGCCCGTCGAGCCGGTGGCCGTAGAGATAACAAAGCCGTCACCATGCAGGCGATCGACATGGTGCCCCGAAACCGAAATGTCGAAGACGATCATGTCGCCTCGCATGCCATGCGTAAGCGAGAAGTCGTTCAGGGCAATCGTGATGCTTCCATCAGGATGCTCAAGGCTGACCTCGATGTCGAGGGTCGCCCGATGGGAGGAATGCAGCTCGCCCGCCAAGGCACTTGAGACCGTCTCGATAAGGTCGTCCGGACCACCGCAGGTAAGAAAGCCAAGGTGGCCATAGGAAATACCCAACAGGGGGATCTCTCGGTATTCCACGATACGTGCCGCACGCAGCAAGGTTCCATCGCCGCCAAGCGAGACCACCAGGCCTACGCCTTCAAGGTCAACCGTACGGTTGGGATAGAGCTTCTTGTCATGTGCCCAAACGACCTCAAGGCCCTCACGCTCCAGCCATTCCGTCAGAGCACGGGCACCGTCAACAGCGGAATCCTTGGAATAGTTCGGAACAATCAGAACCTTCATGTCATCCCCCAGACCATGTCGCGGAAAACAGTACAAGGGTACCATGTACATGCGACTTGAACGTGTAGCGGACGAGTATGTGAAACAAGCGCGTGTCGTTTTATGAGGGCCAGGACGCCCAGTTGAGTCAGTTACCGTGGCCCCCTAGCCCATCCCTCTTTGAGATTCCTTACGCGGTAATGGGAGGAAGCGTCCCAGAAAGAAAGAACTCCACGTTGCCCTTGTGGCCGGTGATGGGACTCACGCAGCTACCGTTAACCGTCAGGCCTTCGTCCTCGAAGGCCTCTCGAACCTTGGCAAGCGCGGCTTGGCGCACGGACTCGTCTCGTACGATGCCGCCTTCGCCCACGTCTTCGCGCGGAGCTTCAAACTGCGGCTTCACGAGGGTCAGGAAGGTGCCCCCGGGAACGAGAAGAGCGACTACCGCCGGCAAGATCGTAACGACCGAAGTGAAGGAAACGTCGCAGACTGCCAGGTCAAAACGTTTATCCGTAAGGGACGGAAGGTCAACGATGTTCGTTCGCTCAAAGAGCTCAACGCGCTCATCCTGGCGCAGGGACCAATCAAACTGCGCGTATCCCACATCAACGGAGACCACGCTCGCAGCACCTCGCCTGAGCAGGCAGTCGGTAAAGCCACCAGTTGAGCACCCAACGTCAAGGCAGGTAAGGCCTTCAGGATTGAGCTGAAAATGATCGAGTCCGCCGGCCAGCTTGAGGCCACCGCGGCTCACATAGGGAATACGCCCCCGCACATGGAGGGCAATGCCTGGAAGGACCTGTTCGCCCGGTGCCGTCAGGCGACGGTCGGTCGTTGAAACCTCGCCAGCCAAAACGGCACGCAGGGCATCGGATTGCGAAGAGAAGAAGCCCTGGTCAACAAGCTCCTGGTCAAGACGGTGACGCCGGGGCACCGCCTTACGCCTCCTGCTTCTGCGTGGCGACCTCGTCCTCGGCGTCGTCCGAGGGAGGCTCGGTGGAATCGACACCCGCTGCTGCCGCAGCCTTGAGCTGGGCCTCCTCCTCGGGAGAGAACTCAGTGGTGTCGACCAGATCTACCGCCTTGGAACCAAGCGCAATCGCCTCGTCAAAGAGGTCAAGCGAACGTTCGAGGGAGGTGTCCTTATCGCGAACCTGGCCGATAATCTCATCCAGGCGCGCCGTAATATCCCCAAAGGTGGTATAGGCAGAGGTGTCAGGCTTACGCATTGCCTACTCCTCGACACCCTCTGCCGTATCAGCACTATCGCTCACGACATCAGTCTCAGGCTCAAGCTCGGTCTCAGCATCAGCCTCAGCCTCTTCGGCATCAGCTTCGAGAGCCGCTGCGGCGGCAGCCTCCGCCGCTGTAGCCTCTGCGGCAGCGGCAGCAGCGCTCGCAAGGGAGACAATGTCTTCTCCCGCCTCAAGACGAGAAGCCACACGGCCGAGCACACCGTTGATGAAGGCGGAAGACTCATCGGTGCCATATGCCTTGGCCAGTTCAACGCACTCGTCGATGACGACGGGAGTGTCAACGTCGTCAACCTCGAGCAGCTCGTAAATGGCCAAGCGCAGCAGGTTGCGGTCAACCGCCGGCATGCGACGAACGCTCCAATTTGAGGAGGTCATCTCAAGAATGGCATCAAGCTGATGAACCATGGCATCGGCGCCAACAGCCAGCTGCTCGGCATACGAGTCGAGCGGACTGTCGCCATCGAGGGCGTACTCCCCCGCCAGGACGTCGACCACCATGCGATTGGTGGCCTCCGCCTGGAAGAGGAGCTGAAGTGCCTGACTACGCGCGTTGGTACGCGCGCCAAAACGGGTGTGCTCTCGTCCCACGAACCTACTCCTTGGGGAAGACGAGACTATCGATGCAGACGTCAACCTTGCTGACGCTCACACCGACCTGCTCGCTAACATCTTGCGCAATGGCCTCACGCACCGCGTCGGCCAACTTGACGAAGGGGTAACCATAGAAGACCGCGAGGTGAACGGCCACCTGAAGCTTGTCATCCTCAACACTGGACTCGATGGCATGCTCCGTCGGAACCTGATGGCTCGTGAAGACCGACACAAGGTTCGAGGCGATGTCGTTTCCTCCCACGCGGGCAACGCCCTCAACGCGCTCGGCGCTGTTCTTGACGATCGTGGAGATGACGCTCTTCGAAATACCCATGCCCGAGATATGAAGCTCGGTGTCCTCCATGATGGCTCCTTTCAAAGGGTCGTTGCCCCGCTGTATGCGGGGCAACCTAAAAGACAGCTAGACGCGGCTGACGAACTTGCCGTCGCGCGTATCGATCTTGACGACCTCGCCCACGTTAAGGTACATGGGAACCTGGATGAGAGCACCCGTCTCGATGGTGGCCGGCTTGGTGCCGCCCTGGACGGTGTCGCCCTTGAAGCCGGGGTCGGTCTCGACGATCTCGGCCTCGATGAACATGGGCGGCTGCACGTTGTACAGAACGCCGTTGGCGTACTGCAGCTGGCAGGTGTCGTTCTCCTTGAACCACTTGGCGTTGTCGCCGATGAGGTCGGCAGCGACCTCGATCTGCTCGAAGGTCTCGTTGTCCATGAAGTAGTAGAGATCGCCGTCGTTGTAGAGGTACTGCATCTCACGCGTCTGCATATTGACGCTCTCGAACTTGGCGGACTGCTGGAAGTTCTCCTCGTTCACGCGGCCGGTACGGATGTCGCGATACTTGGTGCGAACGTAGGTGTTGCCCTTGCCCGGCTTGACGTGCTGGGCCTCCAGGACGACGCAGTCCTTGCCCTTGATGTTGACGCCGAGGCCAACCTTGAGGTCATTGATACCCAGAGTTGCCATGCTTCTTGCCTTTCCGATCAAACCCCGGAAGGAGATTTCCGGGTATCTCAACATACGAGTGTTTAGTATAGCGTAGCCACCTTGCCTACACGCAGAATCCGAAGGTGAAAGCGGCCTGTGACCCAAGCGAGTTCGCAGACGGACACCGTTAGACGCCCACGACGCGAAGCTCGTGGTCAAGTGCGGTGAAGGGCTTGTAGCCCTCCTCGGTAAGCACACCACAATCCTCGAGGCGGATGCCAAACTCACCCGGCAGGTAAATGCCCGGCTCCACCGTAACCACCGAGCCCGCAGGGACCGGCTTGTCCCAGCTACGGCCGAGACCGGGGAACTCGTGGATCTCGATGCCCACACCGTGGCCTAGGCCATGGCCGTAATAGTCCCCGAAGCCTGCGTCAGAGATGACCTTGCGGGAATGCTCGTGGACCTCCTTGCCATTGATGCCGGGACGCAGCATCGCGGTGCACTCCTCATGGGCACGACGCACGATGTCGTAGACCTGGCGCTGGCGCTCGCTCGGCTCGCCCACGCAAACCGTGCGGGTCATGTCGGCATGGTAGCCGTGGCAGAGCGCACCGTAGTCTAGGACGATAAGATCGCCCTCACGTACGGCATAGTCGCTCGGGCACGCATGCGGGTTCGCACCGTTTGCGCCGGCGGCGACGATGGTGGAGAAGCTCGGGCCGTCGGAGCCCTGCTTGAGCATGAAGCTCTCAATCTCGCCACGAATCTGGCGTTCGGTCATGCCCGGACGGATTACGGAGCAGACATACTCGAAGGCGGCATCGGTAATGCGCTGGGCCTCGCGCAGGAACTCGATCTCGTCGTCATCCTTCACCATTCGAAGAACGCGCAGGTCACCATGGAGACGAACTAGCTCGACCTTGTCGGCATCGCTGCCGAGGGCCTCGACGAGCTCGTCGAAGATGGACAGAGGCAGGGTGTCTTCGATGGCAACCTTGTGCGCAGCCGAGGCTGCAATGCGCTCGGCCACCCACTTGCCCGCAGAGAGGGTCTCTTGGTCCAGCTGCCAGATGCCGTTGGTGCCCAGACGCTCGCAGAAGGCGTTGTAATAGCGTGAGTCGGTATGCAGGAAGAGCTCGTCAGCCGTCACGAAGACGGTGTGGGCGGCATCTTCGTCAAGGACGCCGTCGACATTCGTAAGCCAACGGAGGTCGGCAAGCTCGCGCACGACCATGGCATCGAGGCCACGCTCCCCCATCAGCTCGCGCAGACGCCTGACGCGCGACGCAGACCTCTCAGCACAAGACGTTTCGCACATGAAAGTACCTCTTTCTGGTTATTCCCTATTCGCCCAGAAGGGCGCGGCGCGAGGCAGACCAGGCTTGGGCATGCTCGCGAAGAACCTCATCTTCAACCGAGGACGGGCGCACACGCCCGAAGCCACGCGGCAGGCAGAGCACAAAGCGCATGGAGCGCTCGAAACGCTCGTTCTTGAGAGCCGCCACCATCTCATCGGGATCGACGTCGCAAGCAACGGGAGGAAGTTCGAGCAGCTCTAGCAGCTCGTCGATGGTAAGCACGTCTTCGACCTTCATGACATCCGTCGCGGCCGCAATGCGCGCCTGGAAGCGCACAGCCTCGGCGAGGAGCAGGCCACGCGGAACGTCGTCGCCCACGAGGCGCGAGAGCGCACGCGTGAAGGTCTGGCCGAAGTCGATGGATTGGCGCGTCGCGATGGCGGCACTCGACACGATGCGCCCGCGGCTCTTCGCGGTATCCGCCGCCTGGTCACGCACGATCTCGAGGTCTCCCTCAACCAGGAGCTCAGCGCGGTCCCACAGGCGCTGCACCGCAGCCTCCCCATCGCAGATCGCGGAGGTGGCCATCACGGCACGAAGGTTAATGGCATCGGGCGTCGACGACTCCCCCGCCGCCACGTCGAGGTCGCAGACGACGTACTTTGCCCCAAGGTGAACGGAGAGCATCTGCTCATGGCCCGCGACGTCGATTCCCCTCGGAGTTGCGGGCATCTCGATGGCGGAGGTGAGGTCGGTAGCCACATGAACGAGCGGCGTGTTACCACACCAGTCGGCGCAGACAAATGAGCAGACCGACAGCAGGTCAGAGGCACCGATCGCACAGACAAGGTCGTCAGCGGTCACCTTCGCCTGAGCCAGCGCCTCGCAAAGCCGCTCGGCTGAGGCAAGCGTACGAAGGGACGGGCCAAGGGGCAAGCTCAGGTGGCTCACCTCGAAGCCCGTGTCGCTCAACTGGCGACGGACCGACTCTACGAGCTCCGGTGATAGATCATCCGTGGCCACGAGCAGGCAGCGACGCGGCTTTCCGACCGTGCTCTTGAGCAGGTTGCCCATGGCGTCGATGGCGCCCTGCCCGATGCGCAGGTCGCACGATCCGCCCTGTAGGGCAACCCATTGTCTGACGACGTTTGCGTTAAGGCTCATAACAGGCCCTTCTCCCAGAGCAGCTGACCCGCCTCGGCAGCCACCTCGTCGAACATCTTGCCCCTGATGTCGATGGTGTAGTCAGCCTCGCGCTCGAACAGGGGACGGCGGTGCTTCCACAGCTCACGCGCCTGCTCGGGAGAGCCAAGGTCTGGGCGACGCTCAGGATGTTGAATCTGACGCAGCGAGTCTTCGACATCGCCATCGAGAAAGACTACCACGCCCATCTCATGCATCAGCGCACAGCTTTGCGCATCCTCAACAATACCTCCCCCGCAGCTGACAAGCAGGGACTTCTTGGAACGCAAGCGCCTAAGAGCCGTGACCTCAGCCGAGCGAAAGGCCTCCTCGCCATCTTCCTCAAAGATCTGGGTGACCGACTTGCCGTAGATACGCTCAGCCAAACGGTCGGTATCAACGTAGTGACGATGAAAGAGATTGCCTAAGTTGCGCGCGAGAGTTGATTTTCCCGCGCCAAGAAAGCCCACGAAGAAGATGTGGTCGCATCCTTCGTGGACGACATATCCATCCGTGCCTTGCATGTGACGTGCTCCGTACTAGAGAATCTGTTTTACCTTACAGATTCTATCATCCACTTGCCCGAGGCACGACAGTGCGAGACGCGCGCCCTGTTCGGGAGCACCAAGAACGGTGCGGAGGCCGCCTATTCGTAGGTGCGCTCGCCGTAGACCAAGCGCTCCACCTTTCGGAAAATCAGCGTGTACCACAGGTCCTTCTCCGAAAGGGGCTTCACCAGGATGGTACGCACTCCGGCAAAGTTGCCTGCGGCGGCATCCGTGAAGAGCTGGTCACCGATAAGCACGGTCTCGTCTGTCGTAGCGCCCATCAGGCGCATGGCCTTCCAGACGGCAAAGGGAGCAGGCTTCATGGCGTGATGCACCACCTCGCAACCCAGCTCACGAGCAGATTCCTCAACCTGCTTTGAGTGGAAGTTGTTGGAGACGACGCAGGTCTTGATGCCTCGAGAGCGCACCTCGTCAAGCCAGGCAACAATCTCTTCTGGGGCAGTATCGGCATCGCGGGGAACACAGGTGTTGTCACGATCGATCAAGACACAGGAGATTCCCTCATCAAGCAGGCTGTCGATAGAGATCTTGTCAACCGACGAGACGTAGCGCCAGGCATGTGGAAACGACATTATTCGGATTCCGCCTTCCACCGGTCGATGACTTCCTGGTGCTGCTCGTAGGTCTCGGAGAACTCGTGGAACTTGAGGTCGTCCTTCTCCTTGATGAAGAAGTAGTAGTAGTTGGTATCGGCAGGATGCAGGGCCGCATCGATGGCCTTGATGGACGGGTTGCAGATGGGCGTGGGTGTAAGGCCCTCGTTGAGATAGGAGTTGTAGGGACTGTCCATCTCGTTGTCCTCGGGAACCGTCTCCCTGCCCGTGACGTAGGAAATCGTGGCGTCGGACTGCAGGGGGTAGTCGTCACGCAGACGGTTGTAGAAGGTGGAGGCAACCTTGACACGGTCGTCATCGGTAATGGCCTCGCGCTCGATGATAGATGCCAGGGTGATGAGGTCGTACTCATCGAAGCTCAAGCCATAGCGAGCGTTCACCTTACTGATCTCGGAATCGAAGTCATAGCCGCTCGTCTCGCTCACAAACTGATCGAGCATCATGCGAATGACCGTGTCGGGAGTCTTGATCTTGCCACCCAAGTCGTAGGTCTTCGGGAAGAGGAAGCCCTCGAGCGTGTCGCCGCGATCGATAGCCCTCGCGAGGAAGGGATAGTCGTTGACATAGTTGGAGGCCTTGGCGCGCTCCATGAACTCGTCTTTGTCGAGACCGATCTTCTCGGCGACCACATCGCCGATCTGAGAAACCGTATAGCCCTCGGGAATGGTGAAGGTGTCGGCGTCGGAGTTCGGTCCAACGGTGAGCTGGCGAACGATCTCGCGAACGTTGCCACCCGCCACGAAGGTGTAGGTACCGCTCTTCATAGACGTCTCGGCGCCGAGGTTCCTGACCTCCTTGAAGAATTCTGCCTGGGAGACAATGACGCCCTCGTCCTCAAGAATCTCGGCGATCTGGTCGGCACCCGCTCCGTCAGGGATGTTGACCTCAACCTGCTGACCCGTCTCCACGGCAGCAGGCTCGTCGCCGTCAAAGACCTGGTCGGTCATCCAGAAGATGAAGGTGCCAGCGACTGCCATCGCAACGATGATGAAGGCGACGATCGGCACGCGCGGCTGGTTACGACGGTGCCTGCTGCTGCGATCGCCGACGTTGTTAGAGGCCCACTGCGTGGTCTTGATGCTATGCGACGAGATTTGCGGCTGTTCCATGGGAACGGCACCCTGCGTGGTGGACGTCCCCCTGCTAGAGCTAGAGCCGTTTGCCATATGAGCGCCGTGGTTTGTAGCCATGTCAGTCAAGTCTTTCTCCCTGCCTGGCGTCCAGCCAGGACTGTAAAAACAAAGAGGCTGCGACCATGTCGATCTTGCCGCGCATGGAACGCTCGGTGTGACCCTCTTCTCGAAGAATACGCTTTGCCTCAGCAGATGAGAGGCGTTCATCAACGAATTCCAGCGGAATTGCGCAGTTATCGGCAATTTTTTGGGCTTCAGCCATCACGCGCTGCGCTTGTGGGCCGTCCTCCCCCGACATGGTCTTGGGCCGTCCGCAGACCAAGACGTCGGGCTCATAGTCCTCAAGAATGCGTCGAAAGGTGCGGGCGTTCCCCACCACCTCTGCGGTGGGGAGCACCTTAACGGGAGAGGCGATGCGGCCCGAGGCATCGCTCGCCGCGATGCCCACGCGCACCTCCCCTATGTCAAGAGCAAGCGCCCTCACACCTTCACCTTTGGTTTAAGCGCCGAGAAGGGCGCGTGCGGCCTCAAGGGCGGCGTCGATGCCATTGGGGTCGCTGCCGCCTGCCTGCGCCATGGCCGGCTTGCCGCCGCCACGACCGCCCACGTGACCCGCGACCTCGCGGATGACGTTGCCGGCGGTAAAGCCAGCGGCAACGGCGGCGTCGGTGCCTGCGGCAAGTAGCGCAACCTTGCCCTCGGGCGTCTCAGACGCGAGCACGACGGCACAGGCCTCGCCCAGACGATCGCGCATGGTGTCCCAGGCGCTCCTGATCTCCTTGCCGTCAACACCGTCAACACGAGCGATGACGAGCTGGTAGCCGCCCATGTCAATCGCGCTGGCGACGGCGTCGGCGACCTTGTTGGAAGAGCTGCCCGTGAGCGCGGCCTTGAGCTTGCGCTCGGCCTCAAGACGCTCGGCGGCAAGGGCGGAGACGCGAGCCGAGACGTCGGCGGCACGGCACTTGAGCTGGGCTGCGACCTCGTCCATCTGGGCAAGGCGCTCGTCGAGGTAGCTGATGGCGCCCACCGAGGTCACGGCCTCGATGCGGCGGGCGTTGGAGCCCACGGAGCTCTCGGAGACGATCTTAAACAGGCCGCACTCGGCGGTATTGTGTGCATGCGTGCCACCGCAAAGCTCGCGTGAGAAGGGCTCGTCGGTAAGGCCCGTAGAGACGACGCGCACCACGTCGCCGTACTTCTCGCCGAAGAGCGCGACGGCGCCGGAGGCCTTGGCCTCGTCGATGCCCATGACCTTGGTCACGATGGGCTCGGCGGCGAAGATCTCGGCATTGACCAGGCCCTCGATACGCTCGATCTCATCCTTAGAAAGGGCCTCGAAGTGCGTGAAGTCGAAGCGCAGGCGGTCGGGCGCCACATGGGAGCCAGCCTGCTTGACGTGCTCGCCCAGAACGACCTTGAGCGCAGCGTCGAGCAGGTGGGTGGCGGTATGGTTACGACGGATGAGCTCGCGACGGCCGTGGTCGACCGTGGCGTTCACGACGTCGCCGACCTTGATCTCGCCAGCCATGACCTCGGCCTCATGAGCATAGATGCCCTCGTGCTGGCGGGTGTCGGCCACCTTGAGCGAGAAGCCCTCGCCGGCGAGCTTGCCGGTGTCACCCACCTGGCCACCCATCTCGGCGTAGAAGGGCGTACGATCGAGCACGACCTCGACGCGCTGGCCCAGCTTGGCGGACTCCACCTCAGCGCCGTCAGCAACAAGGGCGATGACCTTCGCGCCCTCGAGCGCGTCGTCCTCGTAGCCGCAGAACTCGGTGGCGTCGAGCTTGTCGGAAAGCGCGACCCAGATGTCGTTGAAGGTGCCCCAGGCGTCCTGCTCGGCGTGGGCACGGGCGCGCTCACGCTGCTCGGTCATGCAGCGGTCGAAGCCGTCCATGTCCACCGTGCGACCAGCCGCCTCGCAGATCTCACGCGTGAGGTCGATGGGGAAGCCGTAGGTGTCGTGCAGCTGGAAGGCAACCTCGCCGGCGAGCGCCTGGCCATCGGCGAGCTCGGCGATGGCGGCCTCAAGCTTGGCCTCGCCCGCGTCGAGCGTGCCGTTGAAGCGCTCCTCCTCTGCCGTGAGCAGCTGCAGGATGAGGGCCTTGTTCTCGATGAGCTCGGGATAGACGTCGGCCATCAGGCGCATGACCTCCTCCGAGTAGGTGGAGAGGAAGGTGCCCTGGATGTCCAGGAGTCGTCCGTGGTAGACGGCACGACGCAGCAGGCGGCGCAGCACGTAGCCGCGGCCCTCGTTGGAAGGCAGGATGCCGTCGCCGATCATGAAGGTGACGGCGCGGCTGTGGTCGGCCACGATGCGCATGGAGCGGTCGGCCTTCTCGTCGGTACCGTAGGTGCGACCCGAAAGCTGCTCGCCCACGCCGATGAGCGAGGTCAGGACGTCACCGTCGTAGTTCGTGCCCTTGTGCTGCATGATGGCCGCGATGCGCTCGAGGCCCATGCCGGTGTCGATGTTGCGATGCGGGAGCTCCGGCATCGAGCCGTCCTCCTGGCGATCGTACTGGGTGAAGACGAGGTTCCAGAACTCGAGGTAACGGTCGCCGTCGTCACCGGGGGCCTCGCCCTCGAACTCGGGACCCTGGTCAAAGTAGATCTCAGAGCAGGGACCACAGGGGCCAGTGGGGCCGGCCGCCCAGAAGTTGTCCTCCTCGCCAAGGCGGCTGATGTGGTCGTACTCAACGCCCTGGGCATGCCAGAGCTCGATTGCCTCGTCGTCATTCTCGAAGACCGTCATGTAGAGACGATCCTTGGGAAGGCCCAGGTGCTCAGGGGAGGTGATGAACTCCCAAGCCCAGGCGATGGCGTCGGCCTTGGAGTAGCCACCGAAGGAGAAGTTGCCGAGCATCTCGAAGAAGCTCAGGTGGCGGGAATCGCCAATGATGTCGATGTCGTTCGTGCGCAGGCACTTCTGGCAGGAGATGGCACCGATCTCGGACATGGTCTTGATGCCCTGGTAGTACTCCTTGAACTGGTTCATGCCCGCGTTGGTGAGCAGAAGCGACGGATCGTCGGGGACGAGCGACGAGGACGGATAGAGCTTGCAGCCCTT